>NZ_WJRS01000026.1:0-88441 GCF_028895205.1 Pseudomonas sp. ITEM 17296
GGTCTCACCGGCCTCTTCGCAGCACAAGGCTGCTCCTACAGGTCCAGCGTTTCCTGTACCTTGCGTCTTCCAATGCTGGCATCAAGCAACCTAACGACGGTGTAGAGCGCTACAGCCTGCATTACCGCATGGCGCTCTAAGCTGCCCCGCACCCTTGTAGGAGCAGCCTTGTGCTGCGAAGAGGCCGGTGATATCAGCCGAGATTCTTTGTGATTTCACTGGTCTCTTCGCAGCACAAGGCTGCTCCTACAAGATCAGGGCCGCAATGGCCACAAGCTGCTCAGGTCCAGCGTCTCCAGCACCAATTCCGGCTCGCGTTGCGGTAACCGCTGCAACAGTTCCTCGGCAGCGCTTTCAGGCGTCCAGGCCTCGGGTATCGCTTGCGCCGTTGTCACGGGTGTTTTCAACGATTGCGGCCCCACTACCGTCAAGCTGATCTGCAGCTTATCCAGTACCTGGCGTTGCTCGCGAAACCACTGGGCAGTGCTGTTGAAGCCGCTGGCAACCTGGGTGGGTGCAAACAGCTGCGAGGCCGAGTAGCGATTGAGGATGGCCATTACCTGAGGTGCATCACCCTTCGTCAGCAGCGGCAAGGCACTGGCCAGGCAATGTTCGCTGGCCACCAGGTTGCCGCTGGCGATGGCCTCGAACAGCTCGTCATCGGGCACGTCGTCGGCCAGGTAATCACTGGTGCCGGCATTGATGATCAGGCAATCCACCGAACCCCAAGTATTCAGCAACAATGTACTGGCTGCATCCGCCTGTTCCAGTACCTGCAACTCCCCCGGCAGCCGCACCAACTGCGGGGCGAAACGTTCGCTCAGCGTATCCAGCGCCTCACATTCCCTGCCACTGGCGGCCACCCGATGCCCTTGCTCGAGTAACCGCTCAACCAATGCCAGCCCTAATCCGTTACTGGCCCCTGTTACCCAGAAACTACGAGCGCTGTTCACGATACTGCCCCCTGATCCTGCCGGCGCGGAAGGCCTTTGAAGGCCTCCAATGCACGCTGGCGACTGCTGCCGAGATCGACTATTGGATTGTGATACGAATTAGTAGCAAAAAGATCCGCGACCTTCACGGGCTGATGAATGGCTTTCTCATCCAAGCCCTGCAATTCCGGTACCCAGTGGCGAATGAATCGCCCTTGCGGGTCGAAGCGCTGAGACTGCGAAACCGGATTGAAGATGCGGAAGTAGGGCACTGCATCGGTCCCGGTGGACGCGCTCCATTGCCAGCCACCGTTGTTGGCCGCCAGGTCACCGTCTATCAGGTGGCGCATGAAATGCCGCTCGCCTTTGCGCCAGTCGATCAGCAGGTTCTTGCTGAGAAACATGGCGACGATCATGCGCAGGCGGTTGTGCATCCACCCGGTGTCCAGCAACTGGCGCATGGCGGCATCGATGATCGGGAAGCCGGTGCGCCCCTGTTCCCAGGCCGCGAGGTCTTCAGGCGCATCGCGCCATGGCAAGGCTTCGGTCTGGGTGCGGAAGGCGCGGTGCCGCGAGACCTGTGGATAACCCGTCAGGATGTGCTTGTAAAACTCTCGCCACAGCAGCTCGTTAATCCAGGTTTGGACGCCTGTGCTGCCGCTGTCGAACTCGCCTCGGTTGCAGGCGAGGGCGCCATGCAGGCATTGCCGGGGCGAGATCACCCCAGCGGCCAGATAAGCCGAGAGCTGGCTGGTGCCCGGCTTGGCGGGGAGGTCGCGCAGGTGATGGTAGTCGTCAATCGCCTCATCAAGAAAGCGCGTCAGGCGGCTCTGCGCCTCGGCTTCCCCTGCTGGCCAGTGGTCGCTCAAGGTGCGCGGCGGTGTGTCGAAACCCTCTATTTGCTCGGGTATGGGGTCGCTGGCGATGTTCAGGGGCGACTGCGGTTTAACCCGAGGGGCTAACGCCGGGAGGCTGCGGTGCAAGTGTTCGAGGCAGTTTTTCTTGAACTGGCTGAAGACCTGGAAGTAGTCACCACTGCGGGTGAGGACCGTGCCTGGGCGGAAGAACAACTGGTCGAGGTAGCTGTGCGCCTGGATCGCTGACTGTTCCAGCAGTGCCCGCGTAGCCTGGTCGCGGCGCTCTTCGTTGATGCCGTACTCGTCGTTCCAGTGCACGCCCTCGACCCGGTGCTGACGGCAGGCGTCCAACACGGCCTGTGGCGCCTGATCCCACGTATCGATGGTGCGGATCAGCAACGGGATGTTGAGGGCCTCCAGCGACTGACGCAGCGTGCGCAGGTTGCGCAGCCAGAAGTCGACTTTGCAGGCAGCGTCGTCATGCGCCTGCCACTGGCCGGGGCTGACCAGCCACAGGGCTAGGGTCGGGCCGCGTTCGCAGGCTGCGCTCAAGGCGGTGTTGTCGTCGATGCGCAGGTCGCTGCGCAGCCAGATCAGTTGCATGGTGCATTAATCTCTACAGGCCGGCGGCCATTGCCTTGAAGCACGCGCAATGCCGACTGCGGGGTATCGAACAGGAAGAGCTCGGGAAGGTCGAGGGCGTTCAAGTGGGTCTCATGCAAGGCGAGCGTGGCGCCGCCCAGCAGTTTTGGCCCAGGTATGCCTTGCAGCAGGCGCTGCAAGGCTTTGCTGTCGATGCGCGGCCCCAGGTGCAGCAGGAGGGCGCGCGGCTGCAGTGCGGCGATCGCCCGTTGCAGCTGCGGGCCGCCAACCGGCTGTTCCAGCACTTCGACAGGGATGCCATTGCTGCTCAGCAGCCAGGCGCATAGCCACAAGGCGGGGTCGACGGCCTGCTCGCTGTCTTCGGCCAGCAGCACCGCTGGGCCTTGTAGCAGTTGGTTGTCGTGGTACACCCGGGCGCCGAGCTTGCTGCGCAGCCAGGTATGGAAAAACACCTGTTCAAGCCGGGCATTGAAATAGTTGCGCCAGCGCAGCTCCAGGCTGTCGAGCAGGGGCAGCAGCAGTTGCTCGCACAGGGTGATGGCGGGGTACAGCGCCATGGCCTGGTTGAGTTGCTGGTCGAGTGCGCGTTGCGAGAGGTTGGCGATGGCCTCGATCAACTGCGCCTGCCGGGCCTGCCAGTCGCTTTGCGGGGCGCTGCTGGTGGGTTTGTCGAGCAGCTCACGCACCTGGCCCACCGACGCGCCGCGCTGCAGCCAGGCCAGGATCGCTTCGACCCGTTCGACCTGCTCGATGGAATACAACCGGTGCCCTTTAGCGGTGCGTTGCGGCTTGAGCAGGCCGTATCGACGTTCCCAGGCACGCAGGGTGACGGGGTTGACGCCGGTGCGGCGGGCGAGCTCGCCGATAGGCAGCAGGCTTTCAGACGGCATTACGAAGCCCCAGGCTCTCGGGGTGTGGTTGCAGGTAGGCTTGCTGCATCAGGTAAGGGTCTGGGTGTTTGCGCAGGTGATGCTTGAGCAGGGTCAGAGGCACGACCAGCGGCACCACGCCTTGTTGGTACTGGCTGATGAGGGTTTGCAATTCGGCTTTGTCCTGTGCGGTCAGGGCATCTTTGAAGTAGCCACTCAGGTGCTGCAGCACGTTGCAGTGCGTGCCACGGCTGGCACAGCGACGCAGCGCTTGCATCAGCTCGCTGAAGTAACGTGGCCCGATCTCCTGTGGGTCGTCATCGCGGCTCATGGTGCCGAGCAGCCGCCCCAGCGTGCGGTAGGCTTGGGGGTTGTTGGCCATCAACAGGTACTTGTAGCGCGCATGAAAGCGCACCAGCGCGCCGCGGCTGAGGCCTTCGGCCAACAGGCGCTGCCAATCGGCGTAGGCGTACACGCGGCTGATGAAGTTTTCGCGCAGCACGGCATCGTGCAGGCGGCCTTCCTCTTCCACCGGCAGGTCCGGGCGCAGGCTGCAGAAAGCGTGGGCATAAACGCCGCGGCCGCCATGGAAGGCGGGGTGGCCGTTGTCCTGGTAGACCTTGACCCGTTCCAGGCCGCAGGAGGGCGATTTCTGCATGAAGATGTAGCCGCAGATATCATCGAGCTCGCCGGCCATCTGCTCGCCATAGGTGCGCAGCGGGCCGGTCAGGTCCATGCCGGGGTTGCGGGTGCCGACCACTTCGGGTTGCTCAGGGTTGCCGACCAGGCGGATAGGATCGCGCGGTACGCCGAGGCCGATAGCCACTTCTGGGCAAACGGGCACCCATTCGAAATGCGCTTCCAGTTGTGTGCGGCACAGGTCGGAGGCCTTGTGCCCGCCGTTGTAGCGCACACTGTGGCCGGTCAGGCAGGCGCTGATCGCGATGCGAGGCTTGCTGTGGGCGGTGGCGGCTTGCATAGCTGTCTCCGGAAAACCTGTACGTGAAATCAAATTTGTACAAGTTTATTCCAGCACAGCTACGGAGTTATGCAAACAAGTTTTTTTGTACAGGTTCAGCGCCCGCTCAGTCGAGGTGTTCCAGCAGCCGTCGGGCCGCTTCCTGGCCGCTCAGCCACGCGCCTTCGACACGCCCGGACAAACACCAGTCGCCACAGGCATACAGGCCTTGATCGGCATCGGCCAAGGCGCCCCACTCGTGGTTGCTGGTGGGGCGTGCATACAACCAGCGGTGGGCGAGGGCGAAGGTGGGGGCCGGTACCACGCAGCCGACCAGTTCGGCGAACTCGCCCCATAACTGCTCGATCACCTCTTCCTTCGACAGGTCGATGTGCTGCCGGCTCCAGTTCGACGTGGCATGCAGCACCCAGGTATCGAGGTGCTCGTCCCGCCCTGGCTTGCTGCGGTTGCGGGCCAGCCAGTCGAGCGGGTTGTCCTGCACGAAGCAGCCTTGCATCGGGGTGTCCAATGGGGTCTGGAAGCCCAGGGCAACCGCCCAGGTGGGCTCCATCTGCACGCCTGCGGCCACCGCAGCGAGTTTGGGGGTCGAGGCCAGCAGCGGCGTGGCCTGTGGCGCCGGCACGGCGATTACCACGCGGCTGAATGGGCCGTGGCTGCAGCCTTCGGTGTCTTGCAGGTGCCAGTACTGTTTGCCGCGGAACACTTCAGCAATGCGGCAGCCAAAGTTGACGGTCACATCCTTGAGCAGGCCACGGGTAATGGCGCTCATGCGGGGCACGCCGACCCAGCGTGTTTGCTCGTCTGGGGAGGGGGTGAGTTCGCCATCGCGGTAGTTGTACAGCTGCGGCTTCCACTGCTCGGCCCAACCGGCGGCTACCCATTGCTGGACCTGTTCGACGAAGCGCCGATCACGGGCAGTGAAGTACTGGGCGCCCAGGTCCAGCGCGCCGGCCTCGCTGCGCTTGCTGGCCATGCGCCCGCCACTGCCGTGGCCTTTGTCGAACAGGTGCACGGATTGCCCGGCCTTTTGCAGCGCCTGGGCGGCGGACAGACCGGCGATACCGGCACCGATGATGGCAATAGGTATTGTCATGATGGCCTCTTCAAACCTTGCTGTGAGCAGACTACGCTGTCAGGCAAACCTGTACAATGCACAACTTTTGTATAAGGTTATTCCGCTTTATAGAGCAGGTTGGCCTATGTTTATCCGAGAGCGTCGGGTCAAAAAAGTGCCTTGATCTTAAAAATAGACCACAGCCGCATTCTGCGAGGACACAGCCATGCATATATTGCTGACAGGCGGCACTGGCTTGATTGGCCAGCACCTGTGCCAGTTCTGGCTCGGCCAGGGCCATCGCCTCACGGTCTGGAGCCGCCGACCGGAGCAGGTGCCCAAACTGTGCGGTAGCGGGGTGCGCGGTATCGCCCAGTTGGACGAACTGCAAGCGGACGATCACCTCGACGCGGTCATCAACCTGGCGGGTGCGCCGATCGCCGACCGGCCTTGGACCGGAGCCCGGCGCAACCTGTTGTGGGCCAGCCGTATCACCCTCACCGAGCAACTGCTGGCGTGGCTGGGTGCGCGTGAGCAGCGCCCTGAGGTGCTGATTTCCGGTTCTGCGGTGGGTTGGTATGGGGACGGCGGTGAGCGTGAACTCACCGAGGCGTCCCAGCCGGTGCGCGAAGATTTTGCCAGCCAGTTGTGTATTGCCTGGGAAGAAACTGCCCAGCGTTCGCAAGCTCAAGGCATCCGCGTGGTGCTGGTACGCACCGGGTTGGTACTGGCCAGCGATGGCGGCTTTTTGTCGCGCCTGCGGTTGCCTTTCAAGCTCGGGCTGGGCGGGCCGTTGGGCGATGGTCGGCAGTGGATGCCGTGGATCCATATAGACGACCAGGTCGCCCTGATTGATTTTCTCTTGCAGCATAAGGACACCAGCGGTCCTTATAATGCCTGCGCCCCAGAGCCTGTGCGCAACCGTGAGTTCGCCAGGCGGCTGGGCCGTGCGATGCACCGGCCGGCGCTGCTGCCTGTGCCTGCGCTTTTGCTGAAGGCCGGGCTCGGCGAGCTGTCGACGCTGTTGCTCGGCGGCCAGCGGGCGCGCCCGGTGCGCTTGCTGGCGGCAGGTTTCACTTTCCGTTTCAACGATCTGCAATCGGCCCTGGACGACTTGTCCAGCCGCCTCTGACATAGGACGCTGCATGACCGATCACGCCCTGCTGCTGGTGAACCTGGGTTCCCCGGCCTCCACTTCGGTGGCTGATGTGCGCCGTTACCTCAACCAGTTCCTGATGGACCCGTACGTGATCGACCTGCCTTGGCCGGTGCGGCGCTTGCTGGTGTCGTTGATTCTGATCAAGCGCCCGGAACAGTCGGCGCACGCCTACGCGTCGATCTGGTGGGACGAAGGCTCGCCACTGGTGGTGCTGACCCGCCGCCTGCAGGCTGCGATGGTCGAGCACTGGCCCCATGGCCCGGTAGAAATTGCCATGCGCTACGGCCAGCCGGCGTTGCCCGAAGTGCTGGAGCGCCTGGCAGCTCAGGGCGTGCGCAAGGTCACCCTGGCACCGCTTTATCCACAGTTCGCCGACAGTACGGTGACCACCGTGGTGGCGTTGGCCAAACAGACGGTCAGCGAGCGCCAGTTGCCGTTGCAGATGCGCGTGCTGCAGCCGTTTTACGACCATCCCGAGTACATCGAGGCGTTGGTGGCCAGCGCCAAGCCTTACCTGCAGCAGGATTACGACCACCTGTTGCTGAGTTTTCATGGGCTGCCGGAGCGGCACCTGAAAAAGCTCGACCCCACCGGTAAGCATGATTTTCAGGCGGCCGATTGCTGCAAGGACGCCAGTGCCGAAATGCGCGCCGTGTGTTATCGCGGGCAGTGTTTGGCCACGGCCAAGGCCTTTGCACAAAAAATGGGCATACCGGATGGCAAGTGGTCGGTGTCGTTCCAGTCACGCTTGGGGCGCGCCAAGTGGATCGAACCCTATACCGAGACGCGGCTGGACGAGTTGGCCAAGGCGGGGGTGAAGAAGCTGCTAGTGATGTGCCCGGCGTTCGTTGCCGATTGCATCGAGACGCTGGAAGAGATCGGCGATCGCGGCAAAGAACAGTTCATCGAGGCAGGGGGCGAGGAATTGCTGCTGGTGCCGTGCCTGAATGATCACCCGGAGTGGGTGAAGGTGCTGGCGGGGATGTGCGAAAAAGCCTGAATGAGTCCGCCCTTGTGGGGGCGGCCTTGTGCTGCAAAGAGGCCGGTGATGACACAGAAGATTGATGTGTTGTCACCGGGCTGTTCGCAGCACTAGGCTGCTTCTACAGAAGAGGCGTTTTGCGGCAGGAGCCCGTGTCACTCAAGGCAGCTGATCATCCAGCTTCTTGTTCTTCCAGCCATCATTGCCCGGCAGGATCAGGTTCAGGGCAATGGCCACCACGGCGCACAGGGCGATGCCCTTCAGGCCCCAATCGTCCGGGCCGTCACCGCTGCCGATCAACACGCCGCCAATACCGAACACCAGGGTCACCGAAACGATCACCAGGTTGCGCGCCTCGGCCAGATCGATCTTGTGGCGGATCATGGTGTTCATGCCCACCGCCGCAATCGAGCCGAACAGCAGGCACAGAATGCCGCCCATGACCGGTACCGGAATGCTCTGCAGCAGCGCGCCGAACTTGCCGATGAAGGCCAGGGTAATAGCAAACACCGCCGCCCAGGTCATGATCTTCGGGTTGTAGTTCTTGGTCAGCATCACCGCGCCGGTCACTTCGGCATAGGTGGTGTTGGGTGGGCCACCGAACAGGCCGGCAGCCGTGGTCGCCAGGCCGTCACCCAGCAGGGTGCGGTGCAAGCCAGGCTTTTTCAGGTAGTCGCGCCCGGTGACGCTGCCCACCGCAATCACCCCACCGATATGCTCGATCGCCGGTGCCAGGGCTACCGGCACGATGAACAGGATGGCCTGCCAGTTGAACGCCGGCGCGGTGAAGTTGGGGATCTCCAACCACGGTGCAGCGGCAATCTTGGCCGTGTCGACCACGCCAAAGGCAAACGCCAGGGCAAAGCCCACCAGCACGCCGGAGATGATCGGCACCAGGCGGAAGATACCCTTGCCGAAGACCGCGACGATCAAGGTAGTCAGCAGTGCCGGCATCGAGATCAGCATGGCGGTCTTGTAAGGCATCAGCGCAGCACCGTCACCGCCCTTGCCCATGGCCATGTTGGCAGCGATGGGCGCCATGGCCAGGCCAATCGAGATGATCACTGGGCCAATCACCACAGGCGGCAGCATGCGGTCGATGAAACCGGTGCCTTTGATTTTTACCATCAGCCCCATGAAGGTGTAGACGAAGCCTGCGGCCATTACGCCGCCCATGGTTTCGGCCAGGCCGAACTGGCCCTTGGCAAGGATGATCGGGGTGATGAAGGCAAAGCTGGATGCCAGGAACACCGGGACCTGACGGCCGGTGACCAGCTGGAACAGCAGCGTGCCGATACCGGCGGTGAACAGCGCGACGTTCGGGTCGAGGCCGGTGATCAGTGGCATCAGCACCAGCGCGCCAAATGCCACAAAGAGCATCTGCGCGCCCGAAACGACCTGGCGCCAAAGCGGGTCGTTGAAGCCGTCCTGCATGGTCAGGCGTCCTTTTGCTTGGTGCCGAAGATCTTGTCGCCGGCATCACCCAGGCCCGGCACGATGTAGCCGTGCTCGTTCAGGCGCTGGTCGATCGAAGCGGTGTAGATCTGTACATCCGGGTGGGCTTTTTCCACCACATTGATGCCTTCGGGTGCGGCGACCAGCACCATGGCACGAATCTCTTTGCAGCCAGCTTTTTTCAGCAGGTCGATGGTGGCGACCATCGAGGCGCCGGTGGCCAGCATCGGGTCGATGATCAGGGCCAGGCGCTGGTTGATGTCCGGCGCGAGCTTTTCCAGGTAGGTGTGAGCTTCGAGGGTTTCTTCGTTGCGCGCGACGCCGACGGCACTGACCTTGGCACCCGGAATCAGGCTGAGCACGCCGTCGAGCATGCCGATGCCGGCGCGCAGGATCGGGACGACGGTAATCTTTTTGCCGGCGATTTTTTCGACCTGCACCTTGCCACACCACCCGTCGATCTCGTAGGTTTCCAGTGGCAGGTCCTGGGTGGCTTCATAGGTCAGAAGCGCGCCGACTTCCTGGGCAAGTTCGCGAAAATTCTTGGTGCTGATGTCGGCACGGCGCATGAGGCCGAGCTTGTGGCGGATCAGCGGATGGCGGATCTCACGAGTGGGCATAGGGGGGGCTCCGAAAGGCGGGCAAAAAAACCGCGCTAGATTAATCTATTCAGCCTGTGCTGTCGTGTAGTCCTTTTGGACGTTAGTCCATAAATGCTTGATCTGTGGCGAGCGGATGCGTACCTTTGCCCGCTTTTCCAAAATACCCCCCCTGGAGAGCGCAATGCCCGCCGATCTCGAGCACATCCGTCAAGTCATGCGCGAAGCAGACTGTCTGTACACCGAAGCCGAAGTCGAAGCGGCCATCGCCAAGGTCGGCGAGCAGATCTGCAAAGACCTGCACGACAAGAACCCGGTGGTCTTCTGCGTGATGAACGGCGGCCTTATCTTCTCGGGCAAGCTGCTGACCCACCTGCAGTTCCCGCTGGAAGCGTCGTACCTGCACGCCACCCGCTACCGCAACCAGACCAGCGGCGGCGAGTTGTTCTGGAAAGCCAAGCCAGAAGTCTCGTTCATCGACCGTGACGTGCTGATCGTCGACGACATCCTCGACGAAGGCCACACCCTCAGCGCCATCATCGAGTTCTGCAAGCACGCCGGTGCGCGCTCGGTGCACACCGCGGTGCTGATCGACAAGGACCACGACCGCAAAGCCAGCCCGGACCTTAAAGCCAACTACGTCGGCCTGCCCTGCGTCGATCGCTACATCTTCGGCTATGGCATGGACTACAAGGGCTACTGGCGTAACGCTAACGGCATCTTCGCCGTCAAGGGGCTGTAACCATGCGCCAGCCCGCGTTCATCGACCAATCGCTGTTCGCCGAGCTGGCGCAGAAGGCTGCCGCCAACCCTCGCGGGCGGCAGCACCATAACTTCCATGAGATGGAAGAGCCTTGCCACCGCATGGCAGTCGGGCTGCAGCCGACGACCTACATCCCACCCCATCGGCACCTGAGCGACGACAAGGCCGAAGCACTGATCGTGCTCAAGGGGCGCCTTGGCCTGCTGATCTTCGATGAGCACGGTGCGGTGACTGAAAAGCGGGTGCTGCAGGCCGGCGGCGACTGCCTGGGTGTAGACCTGGCGCCCGGTACCTACCACGGGTTGGTGGTACTGGAGCCGGACAGCATCCTCTTCGAATGCAAGGCCGGGCCGTACCGGCCAGTGGGCGAGGGCGAGCATGCCCACTGGGCGCCGCGTGAAGGCGAGGCCGGCGTGGCCGAGTACCAGGCCTGGATGCGCGCCCAGTTCGATTGATCGCGGGCTCCCGGTACAGGCTGAACACAGCATGCTAGAGTGCCTGTTCAAGCCAAGGAGCCTCACATGCGTGCGATTCTTCCCCTCCTGCTGGCGGTCAGCCTGCCGATCTGTGCCGCACCGCTGCACAGCCAGTTTCTGCCGCCTGACGACCTGTCCCTGCGCCAGGAAGCGCCGACCGGTCAGCAACTGCTGCAAGTGACCGATTATGCAGTGGTGGTCGGTGCCCAGCGCCAGTCCGACCAGCAACCAATCCCCATCACCGCATCGTTGCAAATGCGCCTAAAGGGCAAGCCGCTGAGCAAGGGCGCCACCATCGCCCAGGTGCTGCTGACCTTCGATGGCGAAGCCGGCAAAAGCTTGAAAAAGCCGGTTTATGACGAGAAAACCCGCACCTTGAGCCTCAACTACCCGGTCAGTGATTACCGCGTGATCATGGACCTGCTGCGCAACGAAACGCTCTACGTGCAGTTTCTGACCTACGGCAACGGGCATATCTGGGCCGACCTGCACACCGGCACCGTACGTACGCGTTGAGGCGCGCGCCCTGCGGGGGGTAAACTGCCGGCCTTCGAAATTCCGTGATGGTCCAGTTGGAGTCGGCAATGCGTAAAGACAAGAAACAGGTAATCGGTGACGAAATCAGCGACGACTACGTCAAGTCGTTCCTTCAGTTCGAGCCAGCCGATGGCGTGACTTCGCCGTCGCTGCACAAGCTGGTCAAGGCTTACCGTGGCCTGCGTGTCGACGACTTCGAGCGTTTCGTCGGCTTCTTCGTCGAAGCGGGCCTGGACCTGGATGGCAAGGACGAGCACGGCAAGACCTTCGTCGAACAGATCGCCGACCAGCGCAATGCTCCTGAGTACATCGAGATCATCGATAAAGCCCGCGGCTGATTGTTAGGCCTGTACTGGCCTCTTCGCGGGCAAGCCCGCTCCCACAGGTATTGCACCGCTCTCAAGATCTGTGAAAAACGTGTGGGCTTGCCCATGAAGAGGCCGGCACAGGCCAAAACGCAGGCACAAAAAAACGCCCCGAGGGGCGTTTTTTCGTTTCAGCCAGCTCAGGCGTAATGCTTGGCCGGGCTGTCTTCCACCAGTTCCAGCGCGGCATCGTTGTCGGCACTGATCTTGTTGTACAGCGCGGCATCGGTTGCCAGGACCTTCTCGCGGGCGGGGAAGATTTCCTTGAGCTTGGCAGCCCAGGCACCTTTGGCCTGCTCGGGGAAGCAACGCTCGATCAGTTCCAGCATGATCGAAACGGTTACCGAAGCGCCCGGCGATGCGCCGAGCAGAGCGGCCAGGCTGCCATCCTGGGCCGAGACCAGCTCGGTACCGAACTGCAGAATGCCGCCCTTTTTCGGGTCTTTCTTGATGATTTGCACACGTTGGCCGGCCACTTCCAGGCGCCAGTCTTCGGCTTTGGCTTGCGGGTAGAAGCGGCGCAGCGATTCCAGGCGCTGTTCCATCGACTGCATCACTTCGCTGACCAGGTACTTGGTCAGGTCCATGTTGTCGCGGGCCACGGCCAGCATCGGGCCGATGTTGCCCATGCGCACCGACAGTGGCAGGTCCATCAGCGAACCATGCTTGAGGAACTTGGTGGTAAAGCCTGCGTACGGGCCGAACAGCAGCGAGGTCTTGCCGTCTACCACGCGGGTGTCCAGGTGCGGCACCGACATCGGTGGCGCGCCGACCGCAGCCTGGCTGTAAACCTTGGCCTGGTGCTGTTTGACGATTTCCGGGTTGTCGCAACGCAGCCATTGGCCGCTGACCGGGAAGCCGCCGAAGCCTTTACTCTCGGGGATGCCCGACAGTTGCAGCAGCGGCAGGGCCGCGCCACCGGCACCGAGGAACACGAAGCGCGCGTCGACTTCACGGCTGCCGCCGCTGTTGACGTCCTTGATGCTCACGGTCCAGCCGCTGCCGTTACGGCGCAGGCCGACGACTTTCTTGCTGTACTTGACCTGCGCGTCGGGCGAGTCGCCCAGCAGCTTGAGCAGTTTGTTGGTCAGTGCGCCGAAGTTGACGTCGGTGCCTTTCGCCACGCGGGTGGCGGCGATGTGCTGGTCGGCCGGGCGGCCGGGCATCATCAACGGCATCCAGTCGCTCATCACGGCCTTGTCTTCGGTGTATTCCATCTCGGAGAAGGCGTGATGCTGCTTGAGCAGTTCAAAGCGCTTCTTGAGGAAGGAAACACCCTTGTCACCTTCGACGTAGCTCAGGTGCGGGACAGGGTTGATGAAGGCACGCGCCGAGCCGAAGTTACCCTTCTTGCTCAGGTAAGCCCAGAACTGGCGCGAGACCTCGAACTGGGTATTGATGTGCACGGCCTTCTTGATGTCGATGCTGCCATCGGCGGCCTGGGGCGTGTAGTTAAGCTCGCACAGGCCAGCGTGGCCGGTACCTGCGTTGTTCCAGGGGTTGGAGCTTTCCGCGGCCCCGGAGTCCATCGCCTCGACGACCTCCAGCTTGAGGGTCGGGTCGAGCTCCTTGAGCAGTACGGCCAGGGTGGCACTCATGATGCCCGCGCCTACCAGTACTACATCAACCGATTCGTTCTGCGCCATTTAACGCGTCTCCACAATCTACAGCTACCTAATTGACAGCATAGGATCCCTGGGTTCGCCAGGATCGCCATGTCCGACTTTTCGCAGTTCTTGCAACTTCCGCGGACACCGCCAATCAGTCTTCGGGTTCGGGTATTGAACCCCGATTGCCACGGGTGCGGCAATTCGACTTATGGTCAAGGTGTCGTGCGTGCGTTATGGAACGGCCTCAGACACTCATCCGGGATGAGCGCAGTTGCCGCCTGTTCAGGGCTGTTCGGGACACATCTGCCGCTTTTGCACATGCCAGACTGTTCATTTGCTCGCCACACTCTCGTGAAGTTGTGAAAAACCGTTTTTTCACGCTCTTTTGGAGACGTGAACCTCAAAAGGGGACTGCGCGATGGCAACCCACAGGTTCATGCAGTGCGAAGGGCCGGAAAAGCAGGCACGACAGCCGATGCAAGACCTGAGTGGAAGGCTCTCTGTGGGCGAAGCGGTGAAGGTGCCGGGGTCAAGCGGCAAATGCGGGGCCCGATCAGGAGACGTCCTTATAATCGGGGGGAGATTATAGCGATGTCGCGGGCAGAAAGGTCGTTATTCGTGGTTTTTATTGCAGCGTTTGTCAGGCCGGCAGGCTGCGCTGATGCCAACGGTTGTTTGCGCGGGCGCAAACCCGGGCGCTGGCGGGCAGTTGGCGGCCCAGCCAGGCGAGTTGCACTTCATTCACCTGGACCCAGCCGCTGGCGCTGGGTGGCTGGCTGCAGTGCTTGAATGCCAGGCATTTGCCCTCGGCGTCGAGGCAGGCATAGGCGAGGTGGCGCGGGCGTTGGAAGAGCAGTGTCCAGAGCGAGGCCATGGCGGTGAGTCCTGTGTGTTAGGGCTGGGCCAAGGATAACGGCGGGGGCATGAAACGATTGTGACAGCGCGGTCT
Source organism: Pseudomonas sp. ITEM 17296 (assembly GCF_028895205.1). Lineage (NCBI taxonomy): Bacteria > Pseudomonadati > Pseudomonadota > Gammaproteobacteria > Pseudomonadales > Pseudomonadaceae > Pseudomonas > Pseudomonas sp. ITEM 17296. The sequence goes on from NZ_WJRS01000026.1 coordinate 14,190, forward strand.
TGGCGATGACTGGCCTGTGCGAGGCTGGGTATACTGTGGGCCTTAGCCGCATTTTCTGGAGAAACGCGCATGTTGCAACGTCTGTTGTTCGGTTTGATCGCGGTGGCCAGCCTCAGCCTGGTCGGATGTGCCCACAGCCCGCAACAACTCAGCCCGCAACCCAAGCTCACCGCCCAGCTCGCACCTGTCGGCCACGGTCAGCCGGTGGTGGTCAAAGTGGTTGATGGCCGGGCTTCGCAGTCCCTGGGCACGCGCGGTGGCATGTACCCCGAGACCAGCACCATCAGTGTCAGTGGCAATGATGTGCTGCCCAAGCTGCAGGCCCAGGCCGAAGCCGCTGTGCGCCTGCTCGGTTTCACCCCGACGGCGAATGCCTACAATGCCCCGCAGTTGACCGTGACCCTGGCCGAGCTTAAGTACCAGTCGCCAAAAGACAACCTGTACGTGACCGAGGCCACCATCGGTGCCACCTTCCGTGCCGACGTGGCCAACGCCAACCGCCGTTACAGCGGCCGTTACGGTGCTTCGCTGGACCAGCGTTTCGGCATGGCGCCGAACCAGGAAACCAACACCAAGCTGGTCAGCGACGTGCTGAGCGACGCCCTGACCCGCCTGTTCAAAGACCCGACCATCGGGCAAGTACTGGGCGAATAAGCGTTCAGCCCCGCTAAAACAAACCCGCTGCCTGGCTGACAGGCAGCGGGTTTGTTTTTTTTGGGGGCTTCAGGCCGCCTGGATATGGAAGTCCAGCAGGCTGAAACCGGTAGCCACATCCACCTCCGGCAAGTCCTGATGCGCGTGCCCACCCAGCGCGCAATAGACCAACCACTGGCGGTCCTGCACATTGATGGCAAAACCGTCGATCAACGCCTGCTGTTCGTCGCTCTGGGCTACGAGATAGAGGCGGTCCTGGTTTTCGGCGTGCAGCATGAACAAGCTCCGGATCGGGAAAAGGCCGACAGCGTGGCCTGTTCTGATGACGAACCTGTGACAGATGAAATTTAGTGACACTTTGTCGCCGAGCCCGAGCGCCCACGCCGGACTTGGGTAGAATGCCGGCCTTTGCCGTCCTTCAAACCGAGGTTGTGTAATGTCGTTGCAAGTGCTCTGGGGGTTTCTCGCCGCCCATCCCACCAAGCTGATCAACCTGCTGGCGTTGCTGATGACGTGCCCCGGCGGGATGCTGCTGCACAGCGCACGGCGGCGCGAGGCTGTCACGCGGGAAAGCCTGGCGGTGGATGAGGGGGTGGTGGATGCGTTTGACCTGAGGGTGCCGCGTTACTTCTATATTCTCGGTTTTTCGTGCCTGGCCATGGCGCTGCTGCTGTCCTGGTTCAGTACCTGGGTGTAAAACCTTGGGGCTGCAAAGCAGCCCCGGGTTGATCAGGCAACTGGCGTTTGCTGCTTGACCTGGTACTGGTTGCGCACCGGCGTTGCGTACTGCAACACCAGGTACGGCCGCTGTTCTTCAGGGCAAGCTTCCAAGCGACGCTGCCATTCTTCCTTGGCACGCGCCAGCTCTTCGCCTGGGAACACCTTCTCGGCGCTCGGCACTTGCAGTGCCTCATCCTTCTCGTCCCACATCGCGTAGGCCAGGTAGTGCACCGGGAACAACCGGTAGCCACCGAGGACCTGCCGGTCGATTTCGGCTGCCAGCTGCTTCGTGTCCTCGAAGTACTCGGTCACCGGCGCGGCAAAGTTGATGTGCACTCGGCCTTTGTAGCCGGTGATGCCCTTGGCGATGCTGTTGTCGTCCTCGCCCGGCGCCTTCTTGTAGGTGCCGGTGGTGGCGCGGATGTACAGCTCGCGGGCCTTGGCCTGGTCGCAGGGGTCGTACTCGTAGCTGATCGAAACCGGCGTCAGGTTCAGGCTCTGGATGACCGCGCCGAACGGCTCGTCCTTGCGGCTCATGTGGAACATCTTGAGGATCGCCGAGTCGGTACGGTCGTCGCCGTCCTTGGCGCGGCCTTCGGCCTGGGCGATCCAGATCGATGCGCCATCGTTGCGGATCGAATGGTTGATGTAGGCCGAGAGCAGTTGGTAAGCCGCCAGCTTCTCGCGACGACCGCTGAGCGAGCGGTGCACAATGAAGCTCTTGTTCAGGCGCATCATGTCGCTGACGAAGGGCTTTTGCAGCAGGTTGTCACCGATGGCGATGCGTGGGGTCGGCAGGCCGGCGTGGTACACGGCGTAGTTGACGAAGGCCGGGTCCATGACGATGTCGCGGTGGTTGGCCAGGAACAAGTACGCGGTGCCGGCCTTGAGTTGCTCGACGCCCGAATAGGTAACGCCGTCGGTGGCGCGCTCGATGGTCTGGTCGACGTAGTATTCGACTTTGTCCTGCAAGGTCGACACGCAGGTGACGCCGGCGAATTCCTTGCGCAGGCGGCGGGCGATCAGTGGCTTGAGCAGCCAGCCGAGTGGGGCGGCAGCACGCGGGAAGCGGAAGTGGGTGAGGATATCGAGGAATGCCGGGTCGCTGAGCAGGCGTGCCAACACGGCAGGGACCTCAGCGTCGTCGTACGGTCGGATGGCATCGAATTCGCCCATCATGCTCTCTTGTTGGAAACGGCTAGGGTAATAGGTAGGGACGGGGTTCGAAAAACGGCTCGAACACGCACAGGCCCTGTAATCAGACCGGCAATTATACGCATAAGTCACCGTGGAGGCCGCGATGCTGGAAACTGACTTCTATGATTGCCCGTATTGTGGCGAACGGGTGGAAACCACTGTCGATATCTCCAGTGGCGACCAGGTCTATACCGAGGATTGCCAGGTCTGTTGCCAGCCAGTGGTGTTCATCCTGCAGGTGCACGGTGACGAATGGATGCTCGAAGTCAGACGCGAGGACGATGCCTGATGCAACGGATCTACGAACCGGAAAGCCTGCTGGAGGCTGAAATGCTGGTGGGCATGCTGGCCAGTGAGGGCATCTCGGTGCACCTGGTCGGCCGCGACCTGGTGGGTGCTGCCGGTGAGCTGCCGATGCAGGGTTTGCTGGGGCTTGCCGTGCCCGACGAGCAGGCCGAGTACGCACGGCAGCTGATCGATGCGTACAATGATGCCCAGCCACTGGTTGGTGACGAACCGGAGAGCTATCCCGGTACCTTGATCTGCTAGGTAAAAGATTCGCCCATGTGTGGACGTTACGCCCTGTTTCGCTGGCCCCAGGCCCTTGCCAGTCTGCCGGGCTTTCCCGTCGGCCAGCCGGCACAATGGAATATCTCGCCCGGTGCGTCGGTGTTGATCCAGCGCCAGGTCGACGGCGAGCATGGCTTGGCCAAGGCACGCTGGGGCCTGACGCCAGCCTGGCTCACTGACCTTTCCCGCACGCCTGCCCATGCCCGAGCAGAAACCCTTGCCGAACAGCCGATGTTCCGCGAAGCGTTTCGCCAGCGCCGCTGCCTGATGCCGGCCAATGGCTTTTATGAATGGCGCGGTACGGTACGCAAACGCCCCTATTGGCTGACCCCGGGGGAGGGGTCGTCACTGTATTTTGCGGCGGTGTGGGAGGCCTATCCGGTGCAGGACCAGGTTTGGCTGAGCTGCGCAGTGGTGACCCAGGCAGCCATGAACCAGCGCCGGCCGTTGATTCTGGACGAGGCGGGGCAGGCGGCCTGGCTGGCCCCTGATACACCGATCACACGCCTGCAGGAACTGCTCGCCAGCCCTCCGGCTACGCTGCGTGAGCGGGCATTGGCAAACTTTGTCAACGACCCGAAACTGGATGCACCGGAGTGCCTGACGCCGGCCTGACGCCGGCCAGAACGCGCGGCCGTGCAGGCGGTAAAATTCTTCCCTGCGGCTATGGCGGGTCCAGGCGACTAAGCCTAGGATACGCCGCATGTAAAAGGGAGTGTTTCCATGCGTAAGTCATTTGTTGTCAGTGTGTTGAGTGCCGGTATCCTGCTGGCAGGCTGCCAGGCGGTGAATACCACCAGCGGCGGAGCCGTCGGTGTCGAGCGCAAGCAGTACATGTTCAGCATGCTCTCGACCGATGAGGTCAACCAGATGTACGCCCAGTCCTACCAGCAGACCCTCGGTGAGGCGTCGAACAAGGGCGTGCTGGACAAGTCCAGTGCCGATGCCAAGCGCGTGCAAGTCATCGCTGACCGGTTGATCGCCCAGGCGCCGAAGTTTCGCCCGGATGCCGCCCAGTGGAACTGGGAAGTCAACGTGATCAAGAGCGACGAGCTCAACGCCAACTGTGGCCCTGGCGGCAAGATCATCGTGTACACCGGCCTGATCGACCAACTCAAGCTGACCGATGCCGAGATTGCTGCGGTGGTCGGTCACGAGATCGCCCACGCCCTGCGTGAGCACAGCCGCGAAGCCATGTCCAAGGCCTATGGCGTGGAAATGGCCCGTCAGGGTGCGGGTGCCATCTTCGGCCTGGGCCAAAGCAGCATGGCCATGGCCGATACCGTAGTGAACTACGCCATGACCTTGCCCAACAGCCGTGCCAATGAGAACGAGGCGGACCTGATCGGCCTGGAGCTGTCGGCACGTGCCGGTTACGACCCGAATGCCGCGATCACCTTGTGGAACAAGATGAGCAAGGCTTCCGAAGGCGCGCCGCCTGAGTTCATGAGCACTCACCCGGCGTCCGAAAGCCGTATTGCCTCGTTGCAGGCAGCGATTCCGAAGGTGATGCCGCTGTATCAGGCTGCCAAGAAGTAATCTGCGTCACCTGTAGGAGCAGCCTTGTGCTGCGAAGAGGCCGGTGACAGCGCCGAAGGTCTACTGTGCTGTCACTGGCCTCATCGCAGCGCAAGGCTGCTCCTACAGGTCAGCCTGCCCAGCGACTATCAGCCCACCCAGCCACTGGCCTTCATCGCCGAATACACCGCCACCACCGCCAGCACGGCGAACGCGGTAGCCGCCAGTCGGCGAATCAGGGTCAACGGCAGTTTGTCTGCCGCAAAGTTACCCGCCAATACCACCGGCACGTTGGCAATCAGCATGCCCAGCGTGGTGCCGATGATGACCATGATCAGGTGCGGGTATTGCGCGGCAAGCATGACTGTCGCCACCTGGGTCTTGTCGCCAATCTCGGCCAGGAAAAACGCAATCAGCGTGGTGAGGAACGGGCCGAAGCGGCGCGCCGGGTTTTCATCGTCATCCATCTTGTCCGGCACCAGTGTCCACAGCGCCGTGGCAGTGAAGCTGGCGGCCAGGATCCAGTGCAGCGCCGAGTCGCTGAAGAACCCGCCGACCCACGCACCCACGGCGCCCGCGGCGGCATGGTTGGCCAGGGTAGCGGCGATGATGCCGGCGATGATCGGCCAAGGCTTGCGGAAGCGAGCGGCGAGAATGAGCGCGAGCAGTTGCGTCTTGTCACCGATTTCGGCGAGGGCAACGATGGCGGTGGGGACCAGCAGGGATTCCAGCATCAGGTTTCCTACGGGGGCGGGTCGACACGGCTATGACACGTACAGCCTTCCCGCCCCGGGTAAGGTGTGCGTGTCATAGGTCTTGTCAAACCGCGGATCCGTCTGTGCGGATCTCTCTATGCAGGCTCTGCATAGTGGGTCGCACGCGCCATGGCCTGTGGGCCAAGTATGTTGACGCGTGCCGGGCGAGCTGGGTGCTCGCGGGAGACTACTCCCCTAGGACGGTGCGGATTCTGCCTAGCCGAAGCGGTTTCGGCAAGCGCTGTTTTTAACCGCGTGTTGCCTGGTAGATCCGGAAACCGTCCGCCTCGGCGCGTACCTGGCAGTTACCCAAGGCCCCTTCGATCAGTGGCTGGTAGCGCAGGAAGCTATTGGCAACAAGGCGCATTTCGCCGCCTTTTCGCAGATGAACGCCAGATTTTTTCAGCAAATTCTCTGAAGCCTGGTAATTGGTGTGCACGCCGGTATGAAACGGCGGATTGCTCAGGATCACGCTCAGGTCGGCAGGGGCCGCGTCGATGCCATCACCGCTGATCACTTCACCTTCCAGGCCGTTGGCGGCCAATGTCAGGCGGCTGGCTGCCACGGCAAACGCGTCCACGTCGAGCAGGGTCAGCCGGCTTTGCGGGTAGCGGCGTTTCACCGTGGCGCCCAGCACCCCGGCACCGCAACCGAAGTCCAGCACATGCCCGCTTGGCAGGCCATCCAGGTGCTTGAGCAGCAGGGCGCTGCCGCGGTCGAGGCGGCCGTGGCTGAACACGCCCGGCAGGCTGACTACCTGCAGTGGGCCATCCTCGAGGTCGAGTTCGAAGCGCTCGGCCAGGCTTTCCAGCGGCGTGGCCGCTGGCGCGTGGTCAACGGTCACCTGCCACAACTGGCAATGCCGGGCGCTGTCGAGCTTGCGCGGTTTGCCAAAGGCCTGCAGTTGCTTCGCCGCGCCTTCGATGCCGCCGCGTTTCTCGCCGACCAGGTACAGCTCGCGCCCGGCCAGGCGCGAGGCCAGGGCGTTGAGCAGGTAGGCGGCCAGCTCGCGGGACTTGGGCAGGAACAGCACAGCGCTGTCGAAGGCCACTGGGGGGGCTTCGACACCGTAATGGCTACGGCCAGCGAAGCGGCCCTCGAGCATGGCCTGGTCACCGGCATGCCAGGTCCAGCCATGGGCCATGGGCAGGTGGCCGAGCAGGTCGTCGGCGGGCGCGCCGGCGAGCAGCAGCGGGCCTTGGAACAGGTCCGCCTGGCGGAGCAACACTTCACTGCGCGGGTCCATGGACGACGCCTCCTGTAAAAAAAGTCGCGCAGTGTAGCAGAGGCTAACGCTGCGCTCAGCTGACCACGCGGCGTGGCTGACCGGCGAAATAGGCCTGGGCATTCTCGCTGAGCTGGCCGACGATGCGCTGGCGCGACTCCACTGCGCCCCAGGCACTGTGCGGGGTGATGATCAGCCGCGGGATATCGCCTGCCAGCAGCGGGTTGCCGTTGACCGGTGGCTCGACGCTCAGCACGTCAGTAGCGGCGCCACCCAGGTGGCCTTGGCGCAGGGCGTCGGCCAAGGCCTGCTCGTCGATCAAGCCACCCCGTGCGGTATTCACCACCAGGGCGCCGGGCTTGAGCAAGGCCAGCTCACGGGCTCCGATCATGTGCCGGGTATGCTCGTTCAGCGGGCAATGCAAGGTCAGTGCGTCCACTTGCGGCAGCAGGTCTTCCAGGGGCATGCGGTCGGCGCGCTCCGGGCGGCCGGGGATCTGCCCGCTCAAGACGCGCATGCCGAAGGCTTCGGCCAGGCGCGCCACTGCGCCGCCCAGTTCGCCATGGCCGAGCAGGCCGAGGGTCTTGCCCTCCAGCTCGACGATGGGGAAGTCCAGCAGGCAGAACTGGCTGGCCTTGGCCCACTGGCCGTCGGCCACTGCCTGGTTGTAGTCGCACAGCCGCGTGGCCAAGGCCAGCAGCAGGGCGAGGGTATGCTGGGCCACCGACGGCGTGCCGTAGCCCTGGCAGTTGCACACGGTGATGCCTTGGGCGCGGGCCGCCGCCAGGTCGACATTGTTGGTGCCGGTGGCGGCCACCAGGATCAGCTTGAGCTGCGGGTTGGCCGCAAGGGTCGCGGCATCCAGCATGACCTTGTTGCTGATTACCGCAACGGCGCCCTGCAGGCGTTCGGCAACCTGCTCCGGACGGGTGGCGGCAAACAGCTCGAATGCGTCGAACTGGCCCCGCAAAGGGGACAGGTCGAGGTCACCCAAGTCCAGTGACTGGTGATCGAGAAACACGGCGCGACGCGGGCTGGGCATGGGGTTCTCCGGTGGCAGGACGGGAAATGGGCCATCAACTTCGGGGCACTGTTCGAAGCGGTTGAGCGCAGTGTCTAGCCCGCGGTTACCGCGCGTCAACGCCTGCCACTCATACCTTGCCGGTCCAAATCATTCCTTCGGCTGATTTGACCGTCACATTCAGCTACTACAGTAGATCCAGACTTGTCCGGCCCGTTTTTCAGAAAAGGGATACCCATGTTGCAGACCCGCATCATCAAACCCGCCGAAGGCGCCTACGCCTACCCCCTGCTGATCAAACGCCTGCTGATGTCCGGCAGCCGCTACGAGAAAACCCGCGAGATCGTCTATCGCGATCAGCTGCGCCTGACTTATCCACAGCTCAACGAGCGTATCGCGCGCCTGGCCAATGTGCTGACTGAGGCCGGGGTCAAGGCCGGTGACACGGTGGCGGTGATGGACTGGGACAGCCATCGCTACCTGGAATGCATGTTCGCCATCCCGATGATCGGCGCGGTGGTGCACACCATCAACGTGCGCCTGTCGCCAGAACAAATCCTCTACACCATGAACCACGCCGAAGACCGCGTGGTGTTGGTCAACAGCGACTTCGTCGGCCTTTACCAAGCGATTGCCGGGCAGTTGACCACCGTCGACAAGACCTTGCTGCTGACCGACGGCCCGGACAAGACCGCCGAGCTGCCCAATCTGGTCGGCGAGTACGAGCAGTTGCTCGCCGCCGCCAGCCCGCGCTATGACTTCCCGGATTTCGACGAAAACTCGGTGGCCACCACCTTCTACACCACCGGCACCACCGGCAACCCCAAAGGGGTGTACTTCACCCATCGCCAGCTGGTGCTGCATACCCTGGCCGAAACGTCGGTCACTGGCAGTATCGACAGTGTGCGCCTGCTTGGCAGCGATGATGTGTACATGCCCATTACCCCGATGTTCCACGTGCATGCCTGGGGCATCCCATACGCCGCCACCATGCTGGGCATGAAGCAGGTGTACCCGGGGCGTTACGAGCCGGACATGCTGGTCAAGCTGTGGCGTGAAGAGCAGGTCACCTTCTCCCATTGCGTGCCGACCATCCTGCAGATGTTGCTCAATTGCCCGACCGCCCAGGGCCAGGACTTCGCAGGCTGGAAGATCATCATTGGCGGCAGCGCGCTCAACCGCTCGCTGTATCAGGCGGCCCTGGCGCGTGGCATCCAGCTGACTGCCGCGTACGGCATGTCCGAGACCTGCCCGCTGATCTCGGCAGCGCACCTGAACGATGAGCTACAGGCGGGCAGCGAGGACGAGCGTGTCACCTACCGGATCAAGGCCGGTGTGCCGGTGCCGTTGGTCGAGGCGGCGATCGTCGACGGCGAGGGCAATTTCCTCCCGGCCGATGGCGAGACCCAGGGCGAACTGGTGCTGCGCGCGCCCTGGCTGACCATGGGTTACTTCAAGGAGGCGCAAAAGAGCGAGGAGCTGTGGCAGGGCGGCTGGCTGCACACCGGTGATGTCGCGACCCTCGACGGCATGGGCTACATCGATATCCGCGATCGCATCAAAGATGTGATCAAGACCGGCGGGGAGTGGATATCCTCGCTCGACCTCGAAGACTTGATCAGCCGTCATTCGGCCGTGCGCGAAGTGGCGGTGGTGGGGATCGCCGACCCGCAGTGGGGCGAGCGGCCGTTTGCCCTGTTGGTGGTACGTGATGGGCAGGCCATCGATGCCAAGTCACTCAAGGACCACCTCAAGCCTTTTGTCGAAGAAGGGCACATCAATAAATGGGCGATTCCAAGCCAGATCGCCGTTGTTACTGAAATTCCCAAGACCAGTGTCGGCAAACTCGACAAGAAACGCATCCGCCAGGACATCGTCCAGTGGCAGGCCAGTAACAGTGCGTTCCTTTCTACCCTGTAAACCCCGTGCGGGTCGTGGGCGACAGAACACGACCCGCAGGCTAGAGAGCTCGGCGCCTTGCCAAACAGGAAAAATGCGCCATGCTTCAGCACGGCCAGCACGTAACCCGAAAAACCTCGTAGCGAGTTGGCGGCACGGAGCGCAAATCACACTTTAGAGGGATCAAGCGCCTGTGCCTTGCTGGCTATAGTCGAGGCCAGGAGATTTTCAGGAATGGGGGAGGGCGACACGCGCAAGCCGTGTTGCCGCAGGTGCAAACCTGCACACCGGTCCCACGGACCGTTTCTGAAAGGACTCACTGCCATAACAAAAAAGTACATGGAGTAGCGTCGATGAAATCTGCAAACCTGTTCTGGCGCCGGGCCAAGTTGCCCTTGGCCGTCAGCCTTGCTTCCACGCTCGCAAGTCCTGCTTTCGCTGTCAGTTTCAACATAGGTGAAATCGAAGGGCAGTTCGACTCGTCGCTCTCCGTTGGCGCCAGCTGGTCGACCGCCAGCCCGAACAAGAACCTGATCGGGGTCAACAATGGCGGCAAGGGGCTGTCGCAGACCTCCGATGACGGCCACCTCAACTTCAAGCGTGGCGAGACCTTCTCCAAGATCTTCAAGGGCATCCACGACCTGGAGCTCAAGTACGGCGACACCGGGGTGTTCGTGCGTGGCAAGTACTGGTATGACTTCGAGCTCAAGGACGAAAGCCGCCAGTTCAAGGACATCAGCGACTCCAACCGCAAGGAAGGCGCCAAGTCGTCCGGCGCCGAACTGCTCGATGCGTTCGTCTACCACAACTATTCGATTGGCGACATGCCAGGCTCGGTGCGCCTTGGCAAGCAGGTTGTCAGTTGGGGTGAGAGTACCTTCATCGGCGGTGGTATCAACTCGATCAACCCGATCGACGTGTCCGCGTTCCGCCGCCCTGGGGCCGAGATCAAGGAAGGCCTGATCCCGGTCAACATGTTCTACATCTCCCAGAGCCTGACCGACAACCTGTCGGCCGAGGCCTTCTACCAGATCGAATGGGACCAGACCGTCGTCGACAACTGCGGCACGTTCTTCTCGCAGCCGGACATCATTGCCGACGGCTGTACCGACAACCTGCGCGTGCTCAACAGCAGCCGCACAGTACCGGGCGCGGCCCAGCAGTTCCTCGCCACCCAGGGCGTTAACATCAACGAGGAAGGCGTGATGGTGCGCCGCGGGGCCGACCGTGATGCGCGTGACAGCGGCCAGTTCGGTGTGGCGCTGCGCTACATGTTCGACCCGCTGGACACCGAGTTCGGTGCCTACTTCATGAACTACCACAGCCGTGCGCCGATCTTCAGCGCCACCGGTGCCCCGCCCTCCGTGTTCGCTGGCCTGAGTGCCCTGCCGGCACAGTTGCGCGCGCTGGCACCGCTGATCGTGGCCGGTAACTCCGAGTACTTCGTCGAGTACCCTGAGGACATCCGCCTGTACGGCCTGAGCTTCTCCACCACGCTGCCTACCGGTACCGCCTGGAGTGGTGAAGTCAGCTACCGCCCCAACGCGCCTGTGCAGCTCAATACCACCGACATCCTGTTCTCCGGTGTACGCCCGATTGGTGGCGCCCTGAGCAACGCTTCGCTGCTCTCCGGTACCCCTGGCCAGGACCTGCACGGCTACCGCCGCAAGGAAATCACCCAGTTCCAGACCACCCTGACGCACTTCTTCGACCAGGTGATGGGCGCCAGCCGCATGACCGTGGTGGGCGAGGTGGGGGTTACCCATGTCGGCGGCCTGGAAAACGCCCACGAAACCCGCTACGGCCGCGACCCGGTATTCGGCCCCGGCCCACTGCCGGCCACAGGTGGCGCGGACACCTGCCAGGCGCTCAACGCCAGCACCATCGCAGGCGCGGGTGCCGGTGCATCGACCACCAACCTGAATCGCAAGTGCGAGAACGACGGCTACACCACCAGCACTTCCTGGGGTTACCGCGGCCGGGTCATCTGGGACTACAACGACGTCTTCGCCGGGGTCAACCTCAAGCCCAGCGTGGCCTGGTCGCATGACGTTTCCGGCTACTCGCCCGGCCCTGGCGCCAACTTCGAAGAAGGCCGCAAGGCCGTCAGCCTGGGCCTGGACGCCGAGTACCAGAACACCTACACGGCGAGCCTGTCGTACACCAACTTCTTCGACGGCAAGTACAGCACCGTGGATGACCGCGACTTCGTCGCCCTCAGCTTCGGCGTGAACTTCTAAGAATACTGATCCAGGACGACACGACATGAACAAGACCAGAAGTCTGCTGCAAGCCGGTGTGCTGGGCCTGTCCCTGCTGGCGACCAGTGTCATGGCAGCAGTGTCTGCCGATGAGGCGGCCAAGCTGGGCAGCACCCTGACCCCGATGGGCGCCGAAAAGGCCGGTAACGCCGATGGCTCGATCAGTGCTTGGCAACCGCTGTCGAAAACAGCGGGCAGCGCCGATGCCAAGGGGTTCCTTTCCGACCCGTATGGCAGCGAAAAGCCGCTGTTCACCATCACCGCGCAGAACGTCGACCAGTACAAGGACAAGCTCTCGCCGGGCCAGGTGGCAATGTTCAAGCGCTACCCGGACACCTTCAAGATCCCGGTGTTCAAGACCCATCGCGGCTCCACGGTACCTGCTGACGTGTTCGCCGCCATCAAGAAAAACGCCACCCAAACCACACTGGTGGAAGGCGGCAACGGCTTGAACAACTTCGATACGGCGGTGCCGTTCCCGATCCCGAAAAGTGGCCTGGAAGTGATCTGGAACCACATCACACGCTACCGAGGGGGCAGTGTCAGCCGCCTTGTTACTCAGGCTACGCCACAGCAGAACGGCTCTTTCAACCCGGTGTATTTCTCCGACCAGTTCGTCTTCCGCGACAAGATGAAGGATTACGACGCAAGCAACCCGGGTAATATCCTGTTCTACTTCAAGCAGGAAGTGACCGCGCCCGCTCGCCTGGCCGGGACCGTGCTGCTGGTGCACGAAACCCTCGACCAGGTGAAGGAGCCGCGCAAGGCGTGGATCTACAACGCCGGCCAGCGTCGTGTACGGCAGGCACCGCAAGTGTCGTACGACGGCCCCGGTACCGCTGCCGACGGCCTGCGTACCTCGGACAACCTGGACATGTTCAACGGTGCGCCAGACCGTTACGACTGGAAGCTGGAAGGCAAGAAGGAACTGTACATCGCCTCCAACGCCTTCAAGCTGGATGACCCCAAGCTGAAGTACACCGACATCATCAAGGCCGGGCACATCAACCAAGACTTGTCGCGCTACGAGCTGCGCCGCGTCTGGCACGTGGTGGCAACCCTCAAGCCGGGCCAGCGGCACATCTACGCCAAGCGTGACTTCTACATCGATGAAGACACCTGGCAGGCCGCAGTGATCGACCAGTACGACGGCCGTGGCCAGCTGTGGCGCGTTTCCGAAGCCCATTCCCAGCCGTACTACAACAAAGAGGTGCCTTGGTACACCCTGGAAACCATCTACGACCTGCAGTCGGGTCGTTATTTGGCGCTGGGCATGAAGAACGAAGAGAAGCGTGCCTACGACTTCGGCTTCAGTGCCAGCAAGGCTGATTTCCAGCCCGCGGCCCTGCGCCAGGCAGGTGTACGTTGAACCGTTAAACGCCAACTCCGTGTGATCCCTAGAGCGCCCCGGCTTGCCGGGGCGTTTCTTTTTTCCGGCTCCGGCGATGGTTTCAAGCCCTGTAGGAGCAGCCTTGTGCTGCGAAGAGGCCGGTGATAACAGCCAATATCACTGTGTTATCACCGGCCTCTTCGCAGCACAAGGCTGCTCCTACAGGTACTGCACTGGCCTTGAAAGCTGCGCAATACCTGTGGGCGCGGGCAATAAATCTGCTGAATACCCAACCAAACCCCCGCTCCAGCCCCAGTCCATCAGGGTTGTTGCTTTTTGTCGTAGTCTTTTACAGCCCTATTGTGCCCATCATCTTCAAATGCGCTGCGTTACCCGCTAGTCTCGCAAACATCCGTACCGCCGTTGTCTTCCCTTCAGAACGAGCCGGCCATGACAGATCTGTCCCGTACGCATGGATTCGCCAGCCAGGCCCTAGGCCTGCTGGACGGGCGTTTCTTCCGGCCGCCGCTGCCGGACGGCCATGTGCCGCGTGCGCGGTTGTGTCAGCGTTTGCACGCCGGCCTCAATGGGCGGTTGCTGCTGGTCAACGCACCGGCGGGCTTTGGCAAAAGCTCGCTGGCCATCGAATTCTGTGAATCCCTGCCGGAGCACTGGCGCAGCCTTTGGCTTGGCCTGAGCCAACGCGATGCCGACCCTGGCCGTTTTCTCGAGCGGCTGCTCGAAGGCCTGCAGCAGTACTGCCCTGCATTGGGTGGCCAAGCCATGGGCCTGCTGAAAATGCGCCAGCGCCACCAGCCCTTCGCGTTCGAGGAGTGGATCGACGGCCTGCTCGATGAACTCGCCCAATACCTGCAAGCCGATACGCCTCTGCTGTTGGTGCTGGACGATTACCATTTGGCCCAAGGGCCCGTACTCGACCGCTGCCTGCAGTTTTTCCTCAATCACTTGCCCAGTGGCCTGGTGCTGTTGATCACCAGCCGCCAGCGCCCGGACTGGCACCTGGCGCGCCTGCGCCTGTCGCGGCAACTGGTCGAACTCAACGAGCAAGAGCTGCGGCTGACACCCGACGAGTCACTCGCGGTAATCGGCCGCCAGCCCACCGGCTTGCGCGGCCAGGCGCTGGATAACCTGATCCAGCGCAGTGACGGCTGGGTGGCCGGGCTGCGCTTCTGGCAGTTGGCCGCCAGCGAGTCCGGTGATGAGCAGGCTTTGCCCCACGCACTGCACGGTGGCGAGGGGTTGATACGCGACTACTTGCTGGAAGAAGTCATCGAGATCCTGCCGGCCGCCGTGCAGGCCTTTCTCTACGACACGGCGTGCCAGGAGCGCTTCTGTGCCCAGCTTTGCGATGCCCTGCGCGACCGCCAGGACAGCGCCGATATCCTGCGCTTCCTGCAGGCCCATCAAGTGTTTCTGGTGCCCCTGGACGAGCACGGCCACTGGTTTCGTTACCATCACCTGTTCTCCGACCTGCTGCGAAGCCGCCAGGCCAGCGAACCGCCAGCGCGCCTGCACCTGCGTGCGTGCCGCTGGTTCGAGGCCCAGGGTTTGCTGGACGAGGCGGTTGAGCAGGCGCTGCGGGCCGGCCACCTCGACGTGGCGGCCGACCTGGTGCAGAGCCTCTCCGAGGAGCAACTGCTGGCCGAGCAGAACGTTGGCATGTTGCTGCGCTGGAAGATGGACCTGCCCGACAGCTTGCTGATCAGCACGCCGCGCCTGATCGTGCTGTACAGCTGGGCGTTGGGGCTGGCGTGCCAGCTGGATGCGGCCGAAGAACTGGCAAGCTACCTCAGCCGTTTTCTGCCTGCGCCCTCGGCGACCGCACAGAAGTCCATGCTGGCCCAGTGGCTGGCCCTGAGTGGGGTGATCGCGCGGGGGCGGGGGGATCGCGCGCGTACCCTGGCCTACTGTGGCGAAGCCTTGCAAAGCTTGCCGTGCAAGCGCTACGGCCAGCGCTTGGTGTGCCTGTCGACACTGTCCAACCTGGCCATCACCGATGCCGACTTCTGGCATGCACGCGGCTGGAACCGCGAAGCCCTGGAGCTGGCCCAGCGCGTCGGCAACCCGCTGTTCGAAGCCCTGGCTCATTACGATCGAGCACGGGTGCTGCATGCCCGGGGTGAAGTGTTGCGGGCGCTGGACGAAGTGCGCCAGGGCCTGCAGCGCCTGCAGGGGCTGTCGGGGCAGCGGTTGTACGCCGTTCGGGCCAGGCTGACGCTCTACGAGGGTTACCTGCTGGTGTCGCGCCTGCAATCAGCCCAAGGCCGTGCGCGCTTGCGTGCGGGGCTTGGCGAAGCGCGTGCTTGCCGGGACATCAGCGTGCTGATCGGCCATTGCGTCATTGCCACGCTCGATGGCCGCGAGGGCCACTTCGCCGAAGCGTTCGCCGAGCTGGCCGAGGCGGAGCGGCTGATGCACATCTGGGATGTTCCACCGATCTACTACTTGGCCATGATTACCCTGGTGAAGTGCGAACTGTGGTTGGCACAAGGGCGCACCGATCTTGCCGAATCCTGGTTGCTGCGGCTGGGGCAGACCTACGGTGGCGAGCAACCGGCAGCAGCGCCGGAGTTCCACCCGCTATTACCCCTGCATATCGAACTGCAGCAGGCATTGCTCGAGCGTATCCAGTTGCGCACCGAGGCGTCGGTTCAGCGCCTGTCAGGGCTGGTCGAACGTGGCGTGGCCAGTGGCGGCATGCTGCTGGCCGTCAGTGCACTGTGCCAGTGGCTCGCCCTGCTGCTCGCTGAAGGCCGAGACGCGCAGGCTGCCGGGCTGCTGCCAAAGGCACTCGAGGCCGCCCAAGGCGGTGTCCTGCAACCGTTCCAACCCTTGCTCGAAAAACACCCGCAGTGGCTGCACGAGCAGCTTGCAGCGCGCTCGGCTTGCCCGGTCCAGGTCGAACTGCTCAAGCGCCTGCCTCCGTTACCTGCCGTCAGCAGTGGCAGTGGCGAGGCATTGAGTGGGCGGGAGCGGGCCGTGCTTGAGCTGATCGCCCAAGGCTGTTCCAACCAGCAGATCAGCGAACGGCTGTTCATCTCGCTGCACACCGTGAAGACCCATGCCAGCCATATCAACAGCAAACTGGGCGTCGAGCGCCGCACTCAGGCGGTGGCCAAAGCGAAGGCGCTGGGCCTGCTGGCCTGACAGTAGCCGCACCAGGGGTTTGCCCGCTAAAGTAATGGCTTGAGGCTATTACTGGGCCGTTGTTTAGCGCGCTGTGTGCTCTATCCTCATCTTTCCCGGCCGGCTGCCGATACAGCATTCGGTGGTATGCATCGCCTTGCGCGATTTTTCAATCATCCCAATACAGGTCGTGTTGATGCTGCAGTACGGGCAAAAGAGCTTTCTGATCGTCGACGACTTTACCGACTTTCGTACGTCGACCCGTTCCATGTTGCGCGAACTGGGTGTGCGCGACGTGGACACGGCCGACAGCGGCGAGCAGGCGCTGCGCATGTGTGCGCAGAAGCGTTATGACTTCATCCTGCAGGATTTCCACCTGGGCGACGGCAAGAAGAACGGCCAGCAGGTGCTTGAGGATCTGATCCTCGACAAGCACATCAGCCATGAATGCGTGTTCATCATGGTGACCGCCGAGAGCAGCCAGGCCATCGTCCTCAGTGCCATCGAGCATGAGCCCGATGCCTACCTGACCAAGCCGTTCAACCGGGTGGGCCTGGCCCAGCGCGTCGAGAAGCTGTTCCAGCGCAAGACCTTGCTCAAGCCGATCCTCCAGGCGCTGGACCGCGGCCGCCCGGCCGAAGTGCTGGCAGCGTGTGCCGAGCTGTGCAAGAAGGACCCGCGTTTCGCCCCCCTGTGCCTGCGCTACCGCGCCGATGCCCTGCGCGGGCTCAATCGCTTCGACGAGCTGGAAAAGTTTCTCAAGGCCATTCTCGCCAGCCGCCCGCAGCCGTGGGTGTATTCGGCGCTGGGCAGCTTGATGCACAAGCGTGGCCAGAATGCCCAGGCCCAGGGTGTGTATGAACAGGCCCTGAAGGCCTTCCCGATCATGCCGGGCCTGTACGACGGCATGGCTGAAGTGCTGGTGGCGCAGGGCGAAACCAAGCGCGCGCAGAACATGCTGGAAGAAGCGGTGCGCCTGTCGCCGCTGTCGGTACGCCGGCAGTCCACGCTGGGCAAGCTGGCGCTGGGCAACGAAGATTTCGAAAGTGCCTCCAAGGCGTTCCGCCATGCCGTGAACCAGGGGCAGAGCTCGCGCTACAAGGATGCCGAGAACAACCTTGGCCTGGTTCAGGCGCTGATGAACAAAAACGCAGGTTTTGGCCTGGACGCCCGTACCCGCGTCGAGATCAACACCGTGCTCAGTGAAGTGGCCAAGGAATACCCTGAAGATCAGGGCCTGCAGGTACGCGCCCGCATGATGAAGGCCGCCAGCCTGCAGCAGGCCGGCGATGCCGAGACGGCCGCCAAGCTCACCGAGCAGGCCATGCAGCGTCTGGACAAGATGGAGCAGTTTTTCTCGGTCGATGCCGCGTTGACGGTGGCGGCTCAGCTGCAGGCGTCAGGGCAGGAAGCGGCCGCGCTCGGCGTGCTCAAAAGCTGCGTTGAAAGTTACGGCGACGACCCCAAAGTGATGCAGAGGGTGGCCAAGCTGACGGATGATCCGGCGGTGCTCAATGCGATCACCGAGGCCGTCACCCTCAACCGCCAGGGAGTGCGTAGTTACCAGGGAGGTCAGCTCGACGAAGCGCTGCAGTTGTTCCGCAAGGCCTTGGCCTTGCAACCCAAGAACATCAGCATCGCCCTCAACACCGCCCAGGCGCTGCTGCGCATCGGGGGGGATGACCCACAGCCTGCGATCATGCAGGAATGCCGCGACGCCTTGACCAGCGTGGCCGGCATCCCTGCCAGCGACAACCGCTATGACCGCTATGGCAAACTGCACATCCGAGTGTTCGGCGCATGAATCAAGACAATCAGGGGCTGGATTTTTCCACGGTGATCGCCTCCACCGTGCACGACCTCAAGAACTCCCTGTCCGCGCTGATCCAGTCCCATGACCAGTGGCTGGCGCGCTTGCCTGAAGAGTTGCGCGGCGGCACCGAGCAAGGGGTGATGGAACATGAGTTCCGGCACCTCAACGGTATGCTGGTGCAACTGCTGGGGCTGTACAAACTGGGCGTGAACCAGCTGCCCGTGTGCCCGGACTACCATGAGCTGGATGACTTTATCGAAGCCCAACTGGCCGCCCATCAAGAAGTGCTCAAGCACAACGACATCCTCGCCACCTGGCGCATCGACACCGACAACCCGCTGGGCTTCTTCGACCGAGAGCTGGTGGCATCGGTGATCGCCAACGTGATCACCAACGCCACCCGGTTTGCCGGGCATGCGTTGTTGATCAGCATCGAGGAAGAGGCGAATCAACTGGTCATCTGCGTCAACGATGACGGCCCGGGTTATCCACAGCGCATGCTCGAGCGCCAGGAAGAGTTCATCCAGGGCATCGATTCACACAGTGGCAGTACGGGCCTGGGCCTGTATTTCGCTGCGCGGATCGCGGCGTTGCATGAGAGCGATGGGGTGAGGGGGCGGATTGAAATTTCCAATGGCGGGTCGCTGGGGGGCGGGTTGTTCAGGTTGTTCTTGCCGTAAAACAGCATGGCAAGTGGGTGCAGGACACAATTCTGAGGCGCCTATGAGAACGAGCGCCGCCCGCGCGGCGCTTCGCAGCACAAGGCTGCTCCTACACTTGTTTCGGGCCAATTATTCCTGAGCCATTGGCGCGTGGCCCCTGACCGCCCACCTCAATATCGTGTCGAATCAACAAAGGCGGTCGCGCGCCAACATTACAGGCCTCACTGGCCCGAAACAGGTGTAGGAGCAGCCTTGTGCTGCGAAGCGCCGCGCGGGCGGCGCTCGATTTCGAAAACATCCAATACCGCCAGTCTTGCACCTGGCAGGCACAGCGCAATATCTTGTAAACCACCAGGAGCCACCTCGACTTGAAGGCGAGTGAGATCCTCAATGTTATTGAGATACACAATGAACCAAGCCCCACCCACCCTCATCCGCGAAACCTTCCCCGTAGGTCCCCTACAGTGCAACTGCACCTTGATCGGCGACCCATTGACCAAAAAGGCCATCGTCGTCGACCCAGGCGGTGACCCGGACAAGATCCTCGCGCGCCTGCAGGCCCATGGCTTGACCCTGGTGAGCATCATCCACACCCACGCGCACTTCGATCACTTCCTCGCCTCGGGCAAGCTCAAGGAGCTGACCGGCGCGACGCTGCACCTGCACAAGGACGACCAGTCGCTGTGGGACAACCTGGAGATGCAATGCCAGATGTTCGGCGTGCCCTACACCCCGGTGCCGCCGCCAGACCGCTGGTTGAGTGATGACGAGGCGCTGGCCTGTGGTTGTGGCGTGGCCTTGCACACCCCAGGGCACACGCCGGGTTCGATGAGTTTCTGGTTTGCCGATGCCAAGCTGCTGATTGCCGGCGACACCCTGTTCCGTCGCGGTATTGGCCGCACCGATTTGTGGGGTGGCGATCAGCGGGCTATCGTTCGTTCGATCAAGGAGCGGCTGTACCGGCTGGATGAAGAGGCCATCGTGGTCACCGGCCACGGGCCAGACACCCGCCTGGGTGACGAGATGCGCGAGAACCCGTTCGTGCGGGCATGAACCTGCATGAAATGGTGTTCATGGAATTTTTTGCCGTCTGGGCAATCCAAGGCTGGCATAGATCCATTCGCGGTCTGCCGCATTTATGAATTTCAGTAGGAGCTTGTCCATGTTCACCATGCGTCGTCTGATTATCGTCGCAACCGCCGCCGCCCTGATGACGGGCTGCGCCAGCCAGAACCCGTACGACAACCAGGGTCAGGCGCAGGGCTCCACGGGGATGAGCAAGACCGCCAAGTACGGCGGCCTGGGCGCGCTGGCCGGTGCCATCGCCGGCGCCGCCATCGACCACAACAACCGCGGTAAAGGCGCACTGATCGGCGCTGCCGCTGTGGGGGCCGCCGCCGCAGGTTACGGCTACTACGCCGACAAGCAGGAAGCCGAACTGCGCGCGCAAATGGCCAATACGGGCGTCGAAGTGCAGCGCCAGGGTGACCAGATCAAGCTGATCATGCCCGGCAACATCACCTTCGCCACCGACTCGGCCAACATCGCGCCTAGCTTCTACTCGCCGCTGAACAACCTGGCCGGCTCGTTCAAGCAGTTCAACCAGAACACCATCGAAGTGGTTGGCTTTACCGACAGCACCGGCAGCCGCCAGCACAACATGGACCTGTCCCAGCGCCGTGCGCAAGCGGTCAGCACCTACCTGACTTCGCAGGGTGTCGATGCTTCGCGTATTTCGGCGCGTGGCATGGGCCCGGACCAGCCGATCGCCAGCAATGCCGATGCTAACGGCCGTGCGCAGAACCGTCGTGTCGAGGTCAACCTGAAGCCGATTCCTGGCCAGCAGTATGACCAGGGCCAAGTTCAGCAGTAAGGCCACAACACAGGGGCCGCTGTGCGGCCCAATCGCCGGCAAGCCGACTCCCACATGACCGTGTGGGCCTCAAGTCCTGTGGGAGCAACTGTCTTGTGGTGCTTGTGCCAGCCTCATCGCTGGCAAGCCAGCTCCCACAGGTGCGGCGCTAGCCTTTGAGGCTACACAGTTCGGGTGGGAGCCGGCTTGCCGGCGATTGGGCTGCACAGCAGCCCTTGGATTCAGCGTACGACGCTGGCCTGGATCGCCGTCAGGGCGATGGTATGCACGATGTCATCCACCTGAGCCCCCCGCGGCAAATCGTTCACCGGCTTACGCAAACCCTGCAGCATTGGCCCCAGGCTGACCCCATCGGCGCTGCGCTGCACCGCTTTGTGCGTGGTGTTGCCGGTATTCAGATCAGGGAACACGAACACCGTGGCACGCCCTGCAACCGGGCTGTTCGGTGCCAGCTCGCGGGCAATGGCCGGGTTGGCCGCCGCGTCATACTGCAAGGGCCCATCGATCAGCAGATCGTGCGCAGCGCCCTGCGCCAAGCGGGTCGCTTCACGCACCTTGTCGACTTCTTCATCGCTCGCCGAATCGCTTGAATAACTGATCATCGCCACCCGCGGCGCGATGCCGAAGGTGTGTGCCGATTCGGCGCTCTGCTGGGCAATTTCTGCCAGTTCAGCGGCACTTGGGTGCGGGTTCATCACGCAGTCGCCGTACACCAGCACCTGCTCGGGGAACAGCATGAAGAATACCGAGGACACCAGGCTGGCACCTGGCGCGGTCTTGATCAGCTGCAGGGCAGGGCGGATGGTGTTGGCGGTGGAGTGCACCAGGCCCGACACCAGGCCGTCGACTTCATCCAGGGCCAACATCATGGTGCCGATCACCACCGGGTCTTCCAGCTGCTGCTCGGCCATGGGGGCGTTGAGGTTCTTGCTCTTGCGCAGGTTGACCATCGGTTCGACATAGCGCCCGCGAATCAACTCAGGGTCGAGTATCTCCAGGTCCGCAGGCAAGGTAATGCCCTGCGCACGGGCGACCGCTTCGACTTCTTCCGGCTTGGCCAGCAGCACGCAACGCGCAATGCCACGGGCCTGGCAGATCGCCGCCGCCTGTACCAGCAGCGGTTCGGCGCCTTCTGGCAGGACGATGCGTTTGTTGGCCTGTTGCGCGCGCTGGATCAGTTGGTAGCGGAACACCGCAGGCGACAGGCGCAACTCGCGTGGTGTGCCGCAGCGCTGGTGCAACCAGGCAGCGTCGAGGTGGCTGGCGACAAAGTCGGTGATGAATTCGGCACGCTCGCGGTCATCCACCGGGATCTCGCGGTTCAGCGAATTGAGCTGGTTGGCCGTGTCGTACGAACCCGTACTTACCGACAGAATCGGCAGGCCGGCCTGCAAGGCGCCGCGGCACAAGCCGAGGATGCGTGCGTCGGGCTTGCTGTCGCTGGTCAGCAGCAGGCCGGCCAGGGGCACGCCATTGATCGCCGCCAGGCTTACGGCAAGGATGATGTCGTCGCGGTCACCCGGGGTCACCACCAAGGTGCCAGGGGTGAGCAGCGGCACGGTGTTGGCCACCGTGCGCGCACAAATGATGATCTTGCTCATGCGCCGCTGCTCGTAATCGCCCGCGTTGAGCACTTGGGCCCCCAGCAGGTCGGCCACGTCGCGGGTGCGTGGGGCATTCAGCTCAGGCTGGTAAGGGATGCAGCCGAGCAGGCGGAAGTCGTTGCCGCGCAGAAGTGGCGAGTGTTCGCGCAGGCGGGTGGCGAAGTCCGCCATGCTTTCGTCGGTGCGCACCTTGTTGAGGATCACCCCGAGCACTTTCGGGTCGCGGGGGCCGCCGAACAGCTGGGCCTGCAGCTCGACGCGGCCGGACAGCTCGCTGAGTACCTCGTTTTCGGGCGCCGAAACCAGTATCACCTCGGCATCCAGGCTCTTGGCCAGGTGCAGGTTGACCCGCGCCGCGTAACTGGCGTGGCGGGTAGGCACCATGCCTTCGACCACGACCACGTCATTGCCGATGCAGGCTTGCTGGTAGAGGCGGATGATTTCCTCCAGCAGCTCGTCCAGCTGGCCATCGCCGAGCATGCGCTCGACGTGGGCCAGGCTCAGCGGCATGGGCGGTTTGATACCGTGGGTGCGTGCGACCAGTTCGGTGGAGCGTTCCGGGCCGGTGTCACCTGGGTGGGGCTGGGCGATCGGCTTGAAAAAGCCGACCTTCAGGCCTGCGCGCTCAAGGGTGCGCACCAGGCCGAGGCTGATCGACGTCAGGCCGACACCAAAGTCGGTCGGCGCTATGAAAAAAGTTTGCATGCGTGCTTCTCGAATTAAAGCGGTGCAAGGAATCAACGGCCAAGGGTAGCGCTATCGGCTGCCTGTGCACACCAGCCACACGCGAAAGCCTCGCCGATGCGCTGTTGGCGCTGCTCGGCATCGAGCACCCAAGGGCGCGCTTGCCAGGGCGGTTGGTGACGAAGGTGCTGGGTGTGGCCGCACGACAACTCGACCACCCAGTGGCCTTCTTCGTCCTGATGGAAGCCAGTGATCCGACTGATGGGCTGTTCCTCGGCCGAGGCGCGTTCGCAATCGGGCGATGGCTTGGTTACACTTGTCCGCTCTACATACTTTTGCAAAAGGTCTTGCCCCATGCTGATCGCCGCCAACAAGGCTGTCTCCATCGACTATACCCTGACCAACGACGCCGGGGAGACCATCGACAGCTCCGCCGGTGGCGCGCCGCTGGTTTACCTGCACGGTGCCGGCAACATCATCCCGGGCCTGGAAAAGGCCCTGGAAGGCAAGCAGGCCGGTGACGAGCTGAACGTTTCCATCGAGCCAGAAGAGGCCTACGGTGAATACCTGGCCGAGCTGGTCAGCACCCTGAACCGCAGCCTGTTCGAAGGCGTCGACGAGCTGGAAGTCGGCATGCAGTTCCACGCGTCGGCGCCGGATGGCCAGATGCAGATCGTCACCATTCGCGACATCGACGGCGACGACGTCACCGTTGACGGCAACCACCCGCTGGCCGGCCAGCGCCTGACCTTCCAGGTCAAGGTTGTCGACGTGCGTGACGCCAGCGAAGAAGAAATCGCGCACCGTCACATCCACGGTGAAGGTGGCCATCACCACTGATTTTCTGCGCTAAGCTCAGAGAGTCGCCAGGCGCTCGGGCAAGCCGATTTGCCTTCCCAACGGGAGGTGGACGGCTTGGACGAGCGCTTTTTTATTGGGCGGATTTCGCCCTGCGGCCATCGGGAACCTGAGAGGGGATTACATCATGAGTGCTTTTCACGACCTGAAATTGGAGGCGCTGAACGGCGGGGAACTGCCCCTCGCACCGTTCAAGGGCCAAGTGGTGCTGGTGGTCAATGTTGCCTCCAAGTGTGGCCTGACGCCGCAATACGCTTCGCTGGAGACGCTGCATCAGCAGTTCAAGGGCAAAGGCTTCAGCGTTCTGGGGCTGCCGTGCAACCAGTTTGCCGGCCAGGAGCCCGGCAGCGAGAAAGAGATCCAGGAGTTCTGCAGCCTCAACTATGGTGTCAGCTTCCCGCTGGGTGCCAAGCTTGAGGTCAACGGGGCGCACCGCCATTCGCTGTATCGCCTGCTGGCGGGGGAAGGTGCTGAGTTCCCAGGCGACATCAGCTGGAACTTCGAAAAGTTTCTGGTGGGCAAGGATGGGCGCGTGCTGGCGCGTTTCTCGCCGCGCACTGCGCCGGATGATCCAGCCGTGGTTCAGGCCATCGAGAAGGCGCTGGGCTGAAGCATGGGCGCGCGCGGCGGCTGAAGGTCAGCCGCGATGCGCTGTCGAACCTGGTTTGATCGCCAGTGCAGCACCTGAAGCTTTTTGCGTGTCGCCTGTGCGTTGTTTGCAAGCACTGCACAGGTAGGTTTCGAACTGCTCGACAATCGCCGGCCAGCCCTGTCGGCTGGCGTGCTGCCGTGCGTTCAGGCGCACCCGGCGCAGGGTTTCTTCCTCTTCCAGTAGCCAGCAAGCGGCATCGATGAAGGCCGCCTGGTCGCCGGGCATCGCCAACGCACCGCTATGGCCATGCCGAATGTGCTGGGCAGCCGCTGCCTCATCATAGGCGACCACCGCCAAGCCTGAGGCCATGCCTTCGAGCACCACGTTGCCAAAGGTTTCGGTCAGGCTCGGGAACAGGAACAGGTCACCGCTGGCATAGTGCTCGGCCAGCACCTCGCCCCGCTGGGCACCACAGAACACGGCATCAGGCACCTGCTGCTGCAAGGTGGCGCGCTGTGGGCCGTCACCGACCACGATCAGGCGCAAGCGCTTGTGTGGATAAGTCTTCTGCAGGGCATCCAGGCACGGTCGCAGTACCCCTAGGTTTTTTTCCGCCGCCAGCCGGCCGACATGCAGCACGGCGATATCGTCCGGCCCGATCCCCCAGCTTTCGCGCAGCGCCTGGCTGCGCCGGGCCGGGTTGAACAGGCAGGCGTCGACGCCGCGGGCCAACAGGTCCAGGCGCTCGAAACCACGACGTTCTAGCTCCAGGCGCTGGCTGACGCTGGGCACCAGGGTGACTGCCGTGCGGCGATGGAACCAGCGTAGGTAATGGGTGAGCAGGCGTGCCAGCAAGCCCAAGCCATACTGGCCGGAATACTGCGGGAAGTTGGTATGGAACCCGCTGACCACCGGTACTCCCAGACGCCGTGCCGCACGCAATGCGCTCAACCCCAAAGGCCCCTCGGTGGCGATGTACAGCACGTCCGGTCGCTGCCTGCGCCAACGGCGCAATAGCCGGTGCATCGACACTTCGCCCCATTGCAGGCCGGGGTAGCCGGGCAAGGCCCAACCGCGGCACAGCATCAGCTGCGGATCGTTGTGCGCAGGCTCCTCGCCGGCTTGGCGGGGGCGGACGATCTCGATGTCATGCCCGCGTTGGCGCAACCCTTCGCTGAGGCGGCCAAGGGTGTTGGCGACACCGTTGATCTCGGGTGGGAAGGTTTCGCTGACGAGGGTGATGCGTAGGGCGGGTGTATTCATGACAAAAAGTTTCCGCTCGCATCATTGCGCTGATGTGACGGCCTTGTGACGTGCAAATGACGCCTGATTGCCGGCTGTTTCAATTGTGTGAATATTTGCGTGGGCGGCGCTCAAGAACCTGGCACTGGCAGCCGATGAAGATGCATTCGATTACGTGCTGCGCTCCAGGAGAGCGGTGATGTTCAACAACAAGCTCAAGCAAGAAATCCAGCAGTTGCGCGAAGACCTGCTGTCGGTCGAACAGGTCAAGTGCAGCCTCGACAGCGAGATGCTGGTGCTCCAACTCGACCCCCAAGGACGGATCGAGATGGTCAACGGCAACTTCGAGAGCGAGATGCTCTACCGTGCCGACCAATTGCTTGGACGCAAACTCGAGGACATTGTCCCGCCCCACGTGAAGTCGCTCGACTTCTACCAACGCATGAAAAGCGCGATCAGCCGGGGCGAGCACCTCAACGGGGCGTTCCGCCTGCTGCGCGGCAATGGCCAGGAAGCCTGGTTGCGCTCGATTCTGCAGCCGGTCAAGAACAGCGAAGGGCGCATCAAGTATTTCACCCTGCACTCGAGCGACCTCACCCGCACCATCGAGACCTCCCGTGAGCACGAAAGCCTGATCAAGGCCCTGATGCGCTCGACCGCAGTCATCGAGTTCGGCCTTGATGGCACCATCCTGACGGCCAACGAACGGTTTCTGACGTCGGTCGGTTATCGCCTTGAACAGATACGCGGCAAGCATCACCGTATTTTCTGCGAACCCGAAGAGGCCAATTCGTCGGGCTATCAGGCGTTCTGGGACAAGCTGCGCCGTGGCGAATACGTGGCCGAACGCTTCAAGCGTATCGATGCCCATGGCCGGGTAATCTGGCTGGAAGCGTCCTACAACCCGATCTTCGACGCCCATGATGTGCTGTACAGAGTGGTCAAGTTCGCCACCGTGATCACCGACCAGGTCAACCAGGAGCAGGCGGTTGCCGAAGCGGCGGACATCGCCTTCAACACCTCGCTGAGCACTGACGCCAGCGCGCGCAAGGCCACCGACGTAGTCACGCAGACGGTAAACGTCATGCGTGGCCTGGAGTCGTCGATGCAAGACGCCGCCGAGGGCATTCAGGCGTTGGACACCCAGTCGCGGGTGATCGGCTCGATCATCAAGACCATCAGTGACATTGCCGGGCAGACCAACTTGCTAGCGCTCAACGCTGCCATCGAGGCGGCCCGGGCGGGCGAGCAGGGGCGTGGTTTTGCCGTGGTCGCCGACGAAGTGCGCCAGCTGGCCTCGCGTACCAGCACGGCCACCGAAGAGATTGCCCGGGTGGTGCAGCAGAACGAGCAATTGGCCCAGGCTGCGGTGGCGATCATCGACACCAGCAAGCGCCAGGCCGAGCAGGGGCTGTCGTTGGCCGATGAAACCGGCAACGTGATCGTCGAAATCCAGGAGGGGGCGAAGCGGGTGGTGGATGTAGTGGGGCAGTTTTCCAGCCGATTAGGTCAGTAACGGTAGGAGCAGCCTTGTGCTGCGAAGAGGCCGGTACTAGCCACAGATAGGTATTGTCAGTACTGGCCTCTTCGCAGCGCAAGGCTGCTCCTACACAGGGCTGCGTTTGGATTTAGTCGCGTTCACGCACCCAGAACAACGTAGCCCCCGCCACTGCGGCCGGCATCATCAGTACGTTCACCACCGGCACCATCAGGGCCAGGTAGGTGATGCCGCCAAAGCCCAGCGACTGCCAGCGCTTCTGGCGCAACCAGGCGAGCATGTCCTGCCAGCTCATCTTGTTGTTGTCCGCCGGGTAGTCGATGTACTGGATAGCCATCATCCACACACCAAAGATCAGCCACAGCGGCGCGGCGACCACGTTGACCACCGGGATCAGCGACAGGATGAACAGGCCGATGGCCCGTGGCAGGAAGTAACCCAGCTTGCGCATCTCGCGGCCAAAGGTGCGCGGCACCATGGCCACCAGCTCGGCCCAGCTGAAGGCAGGGAAGTTGTCTTGGCCGCGCACCACCACTTCGACCTTCTCGGCCAGAAAACCGTTGAACGGCGCCGCGATGACGTTGGCCACCAGGGTAAAGGTGAAGAACACCATCAGCACCACCAAGGCGACGAACAGTGGCCACAGAATGTAGGTGAGGAAGCTCAACCAGCTGGGCAGGGTTGGCATCAGGGCGTCGACCCAGACACTGAACTGATGGCCGGCAAAGTAGATCAGGCCACCAAACAGCAGCAGGTTGACCGCCAGGGGCAACAGCACGAACAACCGCAGGTTCGGGCTCAGCACCAGTTTCAGGCCTTCGCGCAGGTACTGGGGGCCAGAGAGGACAGGGGCTTGCATCGAGACACTCCGAACAGAAGGAAAACGCGCTGACCTTACCGAGTTTGTCGCGCCGACGAAAGGCGGGCGATGTGGGCGAAACCGGCTGTAACAAAAGCGCCAGGGCGTTTTTCGTGAATGAAATTGCTGGATAGACGATGCCTATGAGGTGGATTGTCGAAGGATATTTCCTTAATCTTTGCGACCTCGCTACAGTGCGCTCAACTTTTAGGTTTTGGATCGACGCGTTGTAGCCTTCCCCAAGGTTGCGTGGGTCCTTTTTAAATTCCAGCTGGCAACGCCGGCACACCGATGCTGGCCCCGTGCGGCCGGCTCGACAGGAGTTCGACATGTCTGAAGTACGTCATTCGCGCGTCATCATCCTCGGTTCCGGCCCTGCCGGTTACAGCGCCGCAGTCTATGCCGCCCGTGCCAACCTCAAGCCGCTGCTGATCACTGGCATGCAGGCCGGTGGCCAGCTGACCACCACCACCGAAGTCGACAACTGGCCGGGCGACCCCCATGGCCTGACCGGCCCAGCCCTGATGCAGCGCATGCAAGAGCACGCCGAGCGCTTCGAGACCGAGATCGTCTTCGACCACATCAACGCTGTCGACCTGGCCAACAAGCCGTTCACCCTGCAGGGTGACAGTGGCACCTATACCTGCGACGCACTGATCGTTGCCACCGGCGCCAGCGCTCGTTACCTGGGCCTGCCGTCGGAAGAAACCTTCATGGGCAAGGGCGTTTCGGCCTGCGCTACCTGTGACGGCTTCTTCTACCGCAACAAGCCGGTAGCAGTCGTCGGCGGCGGCAACACTGCCGTTGAAGAGGCCCTGTACCTGGCCAACATCGCCAGCAAAGTGACCCTGGTTCACCGCCGCGAAACCTTCCGCGCCGAGAAGATCCTGGTCGACAAGCTGAACGCCCGTGTGGCCGAAGGCAAGATCGAGCTCAAGCTCAATGCCACCCTGGACGAAGTGCTGGGTGACAACATGGGTGTGACCGGTGCGCGCCTGAAGAACAACGATGGCAGCAGCGATGAAATCAAGGTCGACGGCGTGTTCATCGCCATTGGCCACACCCCGAACACCTCGCTGTTCGAAGGCCAGCTGACCCTCAAGGACGGCTACCTGGTGGTCAACGGCGGCCGCGAAGGCAACGCCACTGCCACCAACGTCGAAGGTGTGTTCGCTGCGGGCGACGTGGCCGACCACGTTTACCGTCAGGCGATTACCTCGGCCGGCGCAGGCTGCATGGCCGCACTGGACGTCGAGCGCTACCTGGACGGCCTGGCCAACGCCGCGTTCTGATCCACGCCCGAAAAAAAACCGGCCATCTGGCCGGTTTTTTTATGCCTGAGATTTGCTGCGCCTGTGCGGGCCTCTTCGCGGGTAAACCCGCTCCCACAGGGGGCGCACATTACTCAAGCCTGCGGTGATCCTGTGGGAGCGGGTTTACCCGCGAAGAGGGCGGAACAAGCACCGCGTCCTCTCAGAGGCTCAAACGCATCGACAGGTCTACGGCCTTCACATCCTTGGTCATCGCACCAATGGAGATGTAGTCGACGCCGGTCTCGGCAATTACCCGCAAGGTGCTCTCGTTAACGCCGCCGCTGGCCTCGAGTTTGGCCTTGCCTGCAGTGATGTGCACCGCTTCGCGCATTTCGTCCAGGGTCAGCTCGTCGAGCATGACGATATCCGCACCCGCATTCAGGGCCTGGCGCAGTTCATCCAGGCTCTCCACCTCGATTTCCACCGGCTTGCCAGGGGCGATGCGGTGCGCTGCCGCCACTGCCTCGGCCACGCCACCGCTGGCGGCGATGTGGTTTTCCTTGATCAGGAAGGCATCGTAAAGGCCGATGCGGTGGTTGTCGCAACCGCCACAGGTGACCGCGTATTTCTGCGCCAGGCGCAGGCCGGGAAGGGTCTTGCGGGTGTCTAGCAGGCGCACTTGGGTACCTGCGACCAAGTCGGCCAGAAAGCGTGCGCGCGTGGCGACGCCCGACAGCATCTGCAGGAAGTTGAGCGCGCTGCGCTCACCGCTGAGCAGCGAGCGTGCCGGGCCTTCCAGGTGGAACAGCGGCTGGTTGGCCAGCGCGCGGTCGCCATCGGCCACTTGCCAGTGCACCGCCACCCGCGGGTCGAGCTGGCGGAACACGGCGTCGACCCAGGCGGTGCCAGCGATCACGCAGTCCTCGCGGGTAATGATGGTCGCCTTGGCCAGGCGTTCGGCCGGGATCAACTGCGCGGTGATATCGCCACTGCCGATGTCCTCCAACAGTGCACGGCGCACGTTGGCTTCGATTTCAGCGGTCAGGTCGGCGAGGCGTAGGTTCGGCATGGTCGGCTCCACAAGCTAGATGCCCGCGATTATAGGGCAGGGGAGCGGTGTGTACAGGGCCATGGCCGGTGACCTTTGGTCGGCCCGTCTGAGCATCGGGCCGAATACAGGGTCATTTCCCAGCAAGCGAAACGGCGCTGGCAGCTGTCCGTTTTTTTGCCGATAATAGTGACCAGTATTTGGCGTCATAGCTTTGACGATTCGTTGCCCGTGGGGCAAGCAAGCCTGCAAGGAGTTAGGGATGCATAAAGAAGGCAAGGTGGTGCCCCTGGCGGCAGCCATCGACCGAGGGGCGCGCACGCCTCTGCCTTGCCTTCCGGTATTGCTCCTGCAAGTGCGCGACAAAGCTGCGCTGCAATTGCGCCAAGGCCTCCAGGCCTTGTTCGACAACACCGACGTCACCCTCTTCGAGATGGCCGACAAGGCCGCTGAGCGCTGCGACCAGAACCTGTATTTCGAAGCGATGCGCGACGTGCGCCTGAAGCGCAAGAGCATCGAGCGCGGTTTTCTCGACACCTTCCATCACACCTTCGCCAGCCTCGGCCGGGCAGACCCTCTGGGCGGCCTGGGTGAAGCGCAGGGTTCAGGCAACAAGGCGCAGCGCGAGCGTGCATCCGCCATCGACGGCATGGTCGCGCGAGTGCTCTCGCGAGACGGCCTTGCCCTGCAGCAACTGGGCTTGCGCTTGCAGGCATTGCTCGATCGCCCAGTGGGGGAGCAGCAAAACCCCGTGGGCCCTGCTGCGCTGTGCGGCTATTTCCTCGAAGCGGGCCGCAACCTGGGGGTCGGGCTGCGGGTCAAGCTGATCCTCTTGAAGCTGTTTGAACGCTACGTGTTGCGTGATGTGGAAGTGCTCTACGCAGAGACTAACCAGCTGCTGGCCGCGGCCGGTGTGCTGCCCGAGCTGCAACCTGCGCCGCGTCGGCGCGCCGAGGATCGGTGCCTGAGCGCCGGGCGCCGGCCGTCCAGCCTGGAAGCGCAAGGGGCGCTGGGCGCGGACAGTGCCGGGCAAGCGTATTTTGCTTCACTGCAAACGCTTCTGGCCCCCGCGCGCGGGCAGATCGCGCCGCGTTTGCAGCGGGTAGCCGCTGCCCAGCCGATCAGCACCGCCGACCTGCTGCGCCTGCTTTCGCACCTGCAGCACTATGTGCCCGCCACGCAGGCGGCGGATGACTTCGCGCTTGGCCAACAGCTGGAACAACTGTTGTTGCGCGTCAGTGTGCGCAGTGGCACGCGTCGGCGCATCGCCACGGCCGATGAAGACATGATCAACCTGATCGGCTTGCTGTTCGATTTCATCCACAACGACGACAACTTGCCCGCCAGCCTACGGGCATTGATCGCGCGTTTGCACATCCCGCTGCTCAAGGTCGCGCTGCTCGACAAGGGGTTGTTCAGCCGCGCCAACCACCCGGCCCGGCGCTTGCTCAACGAGATCGCGGGTGCTGCGATCGGTTGGCAGAGCAGCGCCGAAGGGCTGCGCGACAGTTTGCATGTACGGGTGGAGCGTATCGTTCAGCGTCTGCTCAACGACTTCACCGATGACGCCTGCCTGTTCGCCGAACTGCTCGACGAGTTTCTCGCCTTCAGCCAGGACGAGCGGCGCCGCCACGAATTACTCGAACAGCGTACCCGCGACGCCGAAGAGGGCCGGGCGCGAACCCTGCAGGCCCGCCAGCAGGTGCAGCAAGTGCTCAACCAGCGTCTGCGCGGGCGGGTGCTGCCGCACGTGGTGGTGCAGATGCTGGTGCAGGCCTGGAGCCAGGTGCTGCTGCTGGCGTGGCTCAAGCAGGGCGAAGGGTCCGAGGCATGGCGCAACGGCTTGGCCACCCTGGACACGCTGCTCGCCAGTATCGCCCCGCACCATGACTCGCAGGCCTGTCAGCAACTGCTGCAACAGGTGCCCGGCCTGCTCAAGGCCTTGCGCGAAGGCCTGGCTGGCGTGGCGCTGGACTCCACCGCCATCCGTGATTTCTTCCAGCAGCTTGAGCAATTGCACCTGCGCGCTTGCTCGGCGTCCGAAGGGCACAGGGCCGATGACCCGCCCGTGCTGGACGAGGTGCTGGTGGACGAGGACATCGTGCTAGCGCTTGCCGAAGAGCCCGCCTGCGCCCCCCTGCACCTTGTCGACGGCAATGCCTCGGCATTGCGCCAAGTGCAGCGCCTGCGTATCGGCAGCTGGGTCGAGGTGTTCGATGAAGACGACCCATTGCGCTGCAAGCTGGTGGCGCGCATCGACAGCAACGATCGGCTGGTGTTCGCCAATCGCACGGGCATAAAAGTGCGTGAGTGGAACACCGGCAGCCTCGCCCAGGCGCTGCACCGGGGAGAGGTGCGGGTGCTCGATGACGGCGCGCTGTTCGAGCGGGCGCTGGAGTCGGTGCTCGAAGGGCTGCGGCAACAGCAGGTCCATTGAGTCATCATTACAATGATTCACATGCAAACGGCCGCGGACGCAGGGCATACTGCTGCTCTGTACCCGGCGTTTTTTCAGGATCTGCCCCATGCAATTGGACCGTGCCACCGGCTGGTTCCACGGAATCACCCACTGCCCGTCGCCCAACTTCAACGCGCGCCCCGAGGGCGAGTCGATCTCCCTGCTGGTGATTCACAACATCAGCTTGCCGCCGGCGTGTTTCGGCACCGGCAAGGTTCAGGCATTCTTCCAGAACCGCCTGGACGCCCATGAACATCCCTATTTCCAGAGCATCTGCCACCTGACGGTTTCGGCGCACCTGTTCGTCGAGCGCGATGGCGCCGTCACCCAGTTCGTGTCGTTGCTCGACCGCGCCTGGCATGCCGGTGTCTCGTGCTTCGACGGGCGCGAGGGCTGCAACGACTTCTCCATCGGCATCGAACTCGAAGGCACTGACGACCTGCCATACACCGATGCCCAGTACACCACGCTGGCGCAGCTGACCCGGCAGATCCGCGACGCCTGGCCGGTCATCAGCCTTGAACGCATCCAGGGCCACAGCGACATAGCACCGGTGCGCAAAACCGACCCAGGCCCGGCCTTCGACTGGGGCCGCTATCGCCAAACCGTGAAGGATAACGAGGACAACTCATGAGTTTTCTGGTTTTGCTGCTGGCGCTGTGGGTCGAGAAATTCTCGGCACTGCGCCATCGAATACAGCGCGATGGTTTTTTCCTCGGTGAACTGGTGCGCCTGGAGCGCAGCGGCAAGGTGCAGCCGTGGTGGACGTTGGCCATTCTGGTGCTGGCGCCGGTAGCGGTGCTGGCCTTGCTGCTGCATGTGCTGGAGCCCGTCGCCTATGGCCTGCTGGCATTGCCGGTGCACCTGCTGGTGTTGATCTACAGCCTGGGCCGCGGCGATGCAAAAGCGGCGCTGGGGCCGTTTCGCGATGCCTGGCGGCGGGGTGACGATCAGGCCGCCCTGCACGTGGCCGAGCGCGACCTGGGCCTGGTGGCCGACGAGCCTCACAGCCTGCTGGTGCGGGTGCAGGGTTACCTGCTGTGGCAGGCCTACCAGAGCTTCTTCGCCGTGATCTTCTGGTATTTCGTGCTCGGCCCAGGTGCTGCCTTGGCCTATCGCCTGCTGGCGCTGTGCGGCGAGCACAGCAAGCAGCCCGCGCTCAAGGCGCGTGCCGAGCAACTGCGGCACATCATGGATTGGCTGCCGGTGCGGGTGATGGCCTTGAGCTTCGCGCTGGTCGGCAACTTCGTCGCGGTGACCCGCGTGATGCTGCACGAGCTCCTCAACTGGCACATCAGCGCCGGCCACCTGGTGGCCAGGGTTGGGCGCATTGCCGACGATATCCCCGAGGAAGAAGACAGCCAGCGTGGCCTAAGCCGGCTGGACAGCCTTTGGGAATTGCTGCTGCGCTGCGCGGTGCTGTGGTACGCCGGGTTTGCGTTGTGGACGGTGCTGGTCTGACCTCACCGCCGTAACACGCGCCCTGTAGGAGCAGCCTTGTGCTGCGAAGAGGCCAGTAGCACCACCCCTGAATCTTCGGGATGCAACTGGCCTCTTCGCAGCACAAGGCTGCTTCTACCGGGGCTTAACCATAAGTTACAAACCTCCGATTCGATCTGCGGTATACACGTGGCACTGTGCTACCCCGTAGAACAATAAGAATCCAAGGAGGTGCCCCGTGAAGCGTCTGCTTTATCCGGCCATCGCACTGATGAACCGGCTGAGCTTCGGTCAGAAGTTCAGCCTTGTCAGCGTCCTGTTTTTCCTGCCCATGCTGGTCATCAGCGGCTACCTGGTACGCGATGCGTACCAGCAGTTTCAGGCCACCCGCGCCGAGCTGCAGGGCATTGCCCCCCTGCGCGAAAGCCTGGCCCTGCGCGCAGGCTTCGAAGCCTTGGGCAGCCTCCTGCAGATCAATGCCGTGATCGGCCAGTCGGGCCAGGCCGGTGATGTTGAATCGCGTATTGCTGCGTTGCAGGGCAACGTGCAGGAGCATCTCCAGGCACTGCATAGCGACGACCCGCAGCTGGAAGCCAAGCGCGAGGACTTGGCCGATGCCTTTGCCCGCGCCCGCGAAGAGTCCTCGCTGCAGAACAAAACGGCGTTGTTCGACGCCTTGCTCGCCCAGGCCCAGGTGCTGACCCGCCTGGTGGCCAGCCAATCTGGCCTGAGCCAGGACAGCCAAACCTCGGTGCGGCAACTGAACGACCTGCTTGGTGTGGCGACGGCGCAGGTCACCCAGGCCCTGGCGGACGGGCAGGCGATGGGGGCCATTGCCCTTGGGCGTGGCTTCATGGATTCGTCCGGCAGCGCGCGCTTCGAAGATTTGCTGCAGCGCCTCGAGCGCCTGGCCACCGACTACGCACTGCGTTTGGAGGACGCCCTGGGCAGTGACCCCGCGGCCAAAGCGGCCCTGGCCAGCAGCGCCCAGGCCAGCCAGGCGACGGTCAGGCAGGCCGCCGCGTTATTCGAAGCGCAGGTGGTGGTGGCCGAGACTTTGGACGCGCCCTGGCCTGCGTTCTATCAGCAAACCCATGAGCTGATGGGGCACACCTACCGCCTCAACGAGGCCATTCTCATGCACCTGCAGGGGCAACTGCAGGACCGGCTGGGCGAGCAACAGTGGCGCATGATCGGCCTGGTGGCGGTGCTGGCCGGTGTGTTCGCGCTGATTGTGTACCTGTACAGCGGGTTCTACGTCTCGACCCGGGCGACCCTGCGCCAGCTCGGCAAGGCGATGGGCAAGGTCGCCGACGGCGACATGACGGTCAGCTTCCAGGCCCGCAGCCGCGACGAGTTGGGCGAGCTGGGGCAAGGTTTCAGCAACACCGTGCAGCGTATCCGTGGCCTGATCGACCAGGTTGGCCGCACCGTGGTGGCCGTCGAAGAACAGGCCAGCCAAGTGTTGGCGGTGTCAGTGCGGAGCAACCAGGCGGTCAGTGGCCAGCGTGAGCAAATCGAGCAAGTGGCCACGGCCATGAACCAGATGAGCGCCACTGCCCAGGAGGTCGCACGCAGCGCGGCTTTGGCTGCCGATGGCGCGCAACAGGTCAACCAGGAAAGCGCCAGTGGCCGTGGCCTGGTGCAACGCCAGCAAGGCAGCATCGACCGGCTGGCTGCCGAGATCGACCAGAGCGTGGGGGCCATCAATCAGCTAGCCAGTGACAGCCAGGCCATCGGGCGGGTGCTTGAAGTGATCCGCAGCATTGCCGAGCAGACCAACCTGCTGGCACTCAACGCCGCGATCGAGGCAGCGCGCGCCGGGGAGCAAGGCCGAGGCTTCGCGGTGGTCGCCGATGAAGTGCGCACCTTGGCCAGGCGCACCCAGGACTCGACCGCAGAGATCGCACAGATGATCCAGCGCTTGCAGGAGGGGGTCGCAGCTGCGGTCAGCGCCATGGGCAGCAGCCACCAGATGGCCGCTGGCACCGTCGATGAAACGCGCCAGGTGCAGCAGGCGTTGGGCAATATTTTGGGTGCGGTGGGCAGTATCGTCGAGCAGAACCAGCAGATTGCCGCTGCCGTGGAGCAGCAGACCGCCGTGGCGCATGACATCGACCAGAACATCGTGGCGATCAACAGCGCCGCGCAGGACACCACCCAAGGAGCCTGCCAGACCGAGGAGGCTAGCCGGGCATTGTCTGCTCAGGTGGTGGAGTTGAAACGGTTGATTGGGGCGTTCAGGGTTTAATGAGGCTATCTCTGTAGGAGCAGCCTTGTGCTGCGAAGAGGCCGGTTTGGCTGTAGAGAGGCTGTGGCGGTAATGGCCTCTTCGCAGCGCAAGGCTGCTCCAGCGCTAGCGCCGGGGCTGGCAGCTACCAGCCAAATAACTCACAGGCATTCTTGCTGCTGGCGTCAGCCAACACGTCCACCTCTATGCCGATCACCTCAGCCAGCGCTGCGGCAATCTCCGGCAGGTGTTCCGGGCTATTACGCTGCCCGGGGTACATCACCGGGGCCATGTCTGGCGCGTCGGTCTCCAGCACTACGCTTTCCAGCGGCAGCCGGGCAAGGGTCTTGCGCAAGCGCACTGCCTGCGGCCAGGTAGCCGCCCCGCCAAGCCCCAGGCGGAAACCAAGCTTGATGTACTCGCGCGCCTCTTCATAGCTGCCTGCAAAGGCATGGATGACCCCAGCCCGGGCCGGCTTGTAGCGCTTGAGCGTGGCGATCACCTGGGCATGGCTACGGCGCACATGCAGCAAGGCCGGCAGCTCGAACTCGCAGGCCATCTGCAGTTGTGCTTCGAACAGCGCCTGTTGGCGATCTTTGTCCAATGCTTCCAGGTAGTAGTCCAGCCCGAACTCACCCACGGCGCACAGGCGCGGGTCGCCGCGCAGGCGCTCCAGCCAGTCGCGCAGCTGGGCAAGGTGCTCTGGGCGATGCTGGCCCAGGTAAACCGGATGCAAGCCCAGGGCAGCAGCCACACGCGTGTCGGCGCAGGCCAGGTCCCACACCCGCTGGAAATTCGCCTGATACACCCCCAGCACCACCATGCGTTCCACCCCGCGCGCCGCCGCATTGGCCAGCAGGCGCGAGCGGTCGGCGTCGAAGTCGGGGAAGTCCAGGTGGGTGTGGGTGTCGATCAGGCGCATGTTCAGGCCGCTGGGATACGTTGCTTGAAGGTTCGACCGATGGCGTGCACGCCGGGCTCGTAACGCTCTTCCTCGATGGCTGCCAGGGCCAGCTCTAGCGCAGTGGCAGCGATCAGCCCGTGCTGTTGGGCCATGGCGTTGACCGGAAGCGGCAGGAAGTCGAGCAACTGGTTGTCACCGAAGGTGCCCAACTGCAGCTGGCGCGAGTCGGCGGGGCGCGCCTGCAAGGTGTCGAACACGCCCTGCAGCAGCACGTAGGAGGTGGTTACCAGGGCATCCGGCAGGCCACCCTGTTCGTCGATCAGTTGCTGCATCAGGCGCTGACCGCATTCACGGCTGAACGCCTCCCCCTGATAACGGCGCACCTCACCTGCATAGCCTTGCAGGGCTTCGTCGAAGCCGCCGGCACGGGCCTGGCTGACCGAAAGCTCCGGGCGGGCGCCAATCAGGGCGATGCTGCGCGGGGCTGCGCTGAGCAGGCTGGCGGCCAGCTGACGGCTGGCGTCGCGATCATCGCTGATCACCGAGCAGAAGTGTGCGGGGTCCAGGCGACGGTCGATGGCGATCACCGGCAGGCCCTTGTCTTGCAGCTCACGGTAGCTGTCGTCTTCCACAGGCAAGCAGCTGGCGACGAACAGGGCATCGCAACGACGGGCGCGGAATAGTTGCTGCAGTTGGCGCTCGCTGTCCGGCTGGTCATCGCTGCTGGCAATCAGCAACTGGTAGCCACGGGCGCGGGCGCCTTGCTCGAGCTGCTTGGCGATGCGGGCGTAGCTGGGGTTCTCCAGATCCGGGAGAATGAAGCCCAATGTGCGGGTATGTCGGCTGCGCAGGCCGGCGGCTTGCGGGTTGGGCGTGAAGCCATGGGCCTCGACCACTGCGCGCACGCGCTCGACAGTGCTGCTGCTGATGCGCTGCTGTTCGGCCTTGCCATTGATGACGTAGCTGGCAGTGGTCACGGACACACCGGCCAGACGGGCGATATCGCTGAGTTTCACCGAATTTTCCTTGTTATTACCGGGGCTGGCTGCGAGGCCAGACCGGATAGTTTGACCCGGAGCTGCGCTCGCGCGCAGACGACCATTGTCGCAATTGTCCGACAGGATGGGGCTTTTTCCTCGGGAGATTATCGAGTAACGTGGCCGCCTGGTCAGATTAATCGTTTCAGCTGCCAAATTTTCTGCCTCGGCTGCCATCTGCGCAAGGCTGTTCAACTGGCCATTTTCGACAACAATACCTCAGTACCCCACCTGGGTACTGCAAAAGGAGAAGGGCATGCTCGAGCTCGCCACAGGGCAAATAGCCATGGGCCAGAAGGCCGCGGACAAGGCCGAGGCCTTGCGCCTGCTGGCAGATCAGCTGGTGGCCGACGGCCTGGTCGCCGAGGGCTACCTCGCAGGGCTGCAGGCCCGCGAGGCACAAGGCTCGACCTTCCTCGGGCAGGGCATTGCCATCCCGCATGGCACGCCGCAGACCCGCGACCTGGTCCACACCACCGGTGTGCGCTTGCTGCAGTTCCCCGAAGGCGTGGACTGGGGCGATGGCCAAAGGGTCTACCTGGCGATCGGCATCGCCGCCCGTTCCGATGAGCACCTGCGCCTGCTGCAATTGCTGACCCGTGCCCTGGGCGAGACCGACCTGGCCGAGGCGCTGCGCCGGGCCAGCTCTGCCGAAGCCTTGCTCAAACTGTTGCAAGGCGCGCCACAGGCGTTGGCGTTGGATGCGCAACTGGTTGGCTTGAACCTGCCGGCCGAAGATTTCGACGAGCTGGCCTGGCGTGGTGCGCGCCTGCTGCAGCGCGCCGGTTGCGTCGACAATGGCTTTGCCGCCGTGCTGCAGCAGGCCGAGCCTTTGCCACTGGGCGAGGGCCTGTGGTGGCTGCACAGCGAGCGCCAGGTGCGCCAGCCGGGCCTGGCATTCATCACCCCGCAGCAACCGCTGCGCTATCGCGATCAGCCGCTCAACGGTCTGTTCTGCCTGGCCAGCCTCGGCGCCGCTCATCAGGCTTTGCTCGAGCGCTTGTGCGAAGTGCTGATCGAAGGGCGCGGGCAGATGCTCTACCAGGCTACCAGCAGCCGTGCGGTGCTGCAGGTGCTGGGCGGTGAGGCGCCGGCGGATTGGCCCAGCGCGCGCATCGTGTTGGCCAACCCCCATGGTTTGCATGCCCGCCCGGCCAAGGTGCTGGCGCAACTGGCCAAAGGCTTCGAGGGCGAAATCCGTGTGCGGCTGACCGACAGCGCGCAGCCAGCGGTGTCGGTCAAGAGCCTTAGCAAGCTGCTGAGCCTCGGCGCCCGCCGTGGCCAGGAGCTGGAACTGATTGCCGAACCGGCCATCGCCGCCGATGCCTTGCCAGCGCTGCTGGCGGCCATCGAAGCGGGCTTGGGCGAGGACGTCGAGCCGCTGCCACAAAGCTCCGCACCGCTAGCCAGCCTGCCGCTCGAAGTGCTTCAGGCACCCGCCGCAGGCAGCCGGATCCAGGGTGTAGGCGCGGCGCCTGGGATTGCCAGTGGCCCGGCGCACGTCTGCGTCGAGCGCGACATCGATTACCCCCTGCGCGGCGAATCCCTCGCCCAGGAACGGGCCAAGCTGCGCGAGGCCTTGGCAACGGTGAATAGCGAGCTGCACAACTTGGTGCAGCGCAGCGACAAGGCCATCGGCGAGATCTTCGTCACCCACCAAGAGATGCTCGCCGACCCGGCGTTGGCCGACGATGTCGAGCAGCGCCTGGCCCAGGGCGAAAGCGCCCCGGCGGCGTGGATGGCCGTGATCGAGGCGGCAGCCCGGCAGCAAGAGTCGCTGCATGACGCCTTGCTCGCCGAACGGGCCGCTGACCTGCGCGACATCGGCCGGCGCGTGCTGGCCCAGTTGTGCGGCGTGCAGGCGCAGGTCGAGCCCGAACAGCCCTATGTGCTGGTGATGACCGAGGTCGGCCCTTCCGATGTGGCCAGGCTGGACCCGAGCCGGGTCGCCGGTATTGTCACCGCCCAAGGCGGCGCGACGGCTCACAGCGCCATTGTCGCCCGCGCCCTGGGCATTCCGGCAGTGGTCGGCGCCGGTGCGGCGATTCTGCTGCTCGAGGCCGGCACGCCATTGCTGCTCGATGGGCAACGCGGTGTGGTCAGTGTTGCGCCAGCGGCCGCCGAGCTGCAGCGTGCCCTGGCCGAGCGCGACCAGCGCGAACAGCGCTTGCAGGCAGCCTGGGCCCATCGCCATGAACCGGCAGTCACCCGCGATGGCCATGCGGTCGAGGTTTTCGCCAACATCGGTGAAAGCAGCGGTATCGACAAGGTGGTGGAGCAGGGCGCGGAAGGTGTCGGGCTGCTGCGCACCGAACTGATTTTCATGGCCCACCCCCAGGCACCCGACGTCGCCACCCAAGAGGCCGAGTACCGCCGCGTGCTCGATGGCCTGGGTGGGCGGCCCCTGGTGGTGCGCACCCTGGATGTCGGCGGCGACAAGCCGCTGCCGTACTGGCCGATCGCTGCCGAAGACAACCCCTTCCTCGGCGTGCGCGGCGTGCGTTTGACGTTGCAGCGCCCGCAGGTCATGGAAGACCAGTTGCGCGCCTTGCTGCGCGCCGCTGACCAGCGCCCGCTGCGGATCATGTTCCCGATGGTCGGCCAGGTGCACGAGTGGCGTGAAGCGCGGGCCATGGTCGAGCGCCTGCGTGAGGAAATCCCTGTGGCC
Source organism: Pseudomonas sp. ITEM 17296 (assembly GCF_028895205.1). Taxonomy (NCBI): domain Bacteria; kingdom Pseudomonadati; phylum Pseudomonadota; class Gammaproteobacteria; order Pseudomonadales; family Pseudomonadaceae; genus Pseudomonas; species Pseudomonas sp. ITEM 17296. The sequence goes on from NZ_WJRS01000026.1 coordinate 55,210, forward strand.
GACCTGCAACTGGGGATCATGGTCGAAGTGCCCTCGGCAGCCCTGCTGGCGCCGCAGTTGGCCCGCGAAGTGGACTTCTTCAGCATCGGCACCAACGACCTGACCCAATACACCCTGGCCATCGACCGTGGCCACCCGAGCCTGTCGGCCCAGGCCGACGGCCTGCACCCGGCCGTATTGAGCCTGATCGACATGACCGTGCGCGCTGCCCATGCCGAAGGCAAGTGGGTGGGCGTGTGCGGTGAGCTGGCCGCCGACCCGCAGGCGGTGGCCGTGCTGCTTGGCCTGGATGTTGACGAGTTGAGCGTCGCCGCCCGCAGCATTGCCGAAGTCAAAGCCCTGGTTCGCCAGGCCGATCACCAAACGGCCCGCGCCCTGGCGCGCGAAGCCTTGCAACAAGACAGCGCCGCGGCGGTTCGCGCGCTGGTGGAGCGTTACTGATGGCCAAGATCCTCACCCTTACCCTGAACCCGGCGCTGGACATCACCATCAGCCTCGATACCTTGCGACCGGGGCACGTCAACCGCAGCCAGGCCCAGCACAGCGATGCGGCGGGCAAAGGGCTGAACGTTGCCCAGGTCTTGGCCGACCTTGGCCACAACGTCACCGTGGGCGGCTTTCTTGGGCAGGACAACCTGCAGCCGTTCGAGGCCTTGATCGCCTGGCGCGGCTTTGCCGATTGCTTTGTCCGCGTGCCGGGCGAAACGCGCAGCAACATCAAGCTGGTCGAAGCTGACGGCCGCGTGACCGATATCAACGGCCAGGGGCCAGAAGTCGATGAAGCCGCCCGTACCGCGTTGCTGCGGCGGCTGGAACAGATCGCCCCTGGGCATGACGCGGTAGTGGTGGCCGGCAGCCTGCCACGGGGTATCAGCCCCGAATGGTTCCGCCAGTTGCTCGAGCAACTCAAAGCCCAGGGCCTCAAGGTCGCCCTCGACAGCAGCGGCGAAGCCTTGCGCGTCGGCCTGCAAAGTGCGCCTTGGCTGGTCAAGCCCAACACCGAGGAATTGGGCGAGGTGCTGGGCCTGGCCGTACAAACCCCAGCGCAGCAACGCGCGGCTGCTGAGCGGCTGCTGGCCAGCGGTATCGAGCATGTGGTGGTGTCGGCCGGCGAGCACGGCGTCAGCTGGTTCGCCCGCGACCTCGCCCTGCATGCCCAGCCGCCCACGGTGCGGGTGGCCAGCACCGTGGGTGCGGGGGATTCGCTGGTGGCTGGCATGGTCGACGGCCTGTTGCGTGGGGAGGCGCCCGCGCAGACCTTGAGCCGCGCTACCGCCATTGCCGCCCAGGCCGTGACCCAGGTCGGCTTTGGCATACGTGACCGCGAGCAACTGGCACGCCTTGAAGCCGGCGTGCAACTGACAGAACAACAAGAGGGTTGCCGATGAACATTGCTATTGTCACCGCCTGCCCCAACGGCCAGGTGTCCAGTGTGCTGAGCGCGCGCTTGCTGGCGGCAGCTGCGCAGCGCCGCGGCTGGAGCACCCGTGTCGAGGTACAGGACGCCGAGCACCCCGAGCGGCAACTGACGGCAGCCCAGCTCGCCGAGGCCGATTGGGTACTGGTAGTAAGCACCGGGCCAATCGACCTGGCCCGCTTCGTCGGCAAGCGCGTGTACCAGAGCACGCCGTCCCAGGCCCTGGCCGACCGTGAGGGGTTCCTCGACGAGGCGGCGGCCAACGCCCAGCTGTTGGCGGATACGCCCGACAGCCCGGCAGCGTTGAGTGGCGCTGGCGTGCGGATTGTCGCCGTCACGGCGTGCCCGACCGGCGTCGCGCACACGTTCATGGCTGCCGAAGCCTTGCAGCAGGCCGCGCAGCAGCAGGGCTATCAACTCACCGTGGAGACCCAGGGCTCGGTGGGGGCACGCAACCCGCTGTCCGCCCAAGCCATCGCCGAAGCCGACGTGGTGCTGCTGGCCGCCGACATCGAAGTGCCCACCGCACGGTTTGCCGGCAAGCGCATTTACCGCTGCGGCACCGGCATCGCCCTCAAGCAGGCACGCGCCACCCTGGACAAGGCCCTGGCTGAAGGCAAGGTCGAGAACGCTGCAGATGCCGCGGCGGCCTCCGCTTCCGGCAAGGGTGAAAAGACCGGCGTGTACAAGCACCTGCTCACCGGGGTGTCGTTCATGTTGCCAATGGTGGTGGCGGGTGGCCTGCTGATCGCCTTGTCGTTCGTGTTCGGCATTGAGGCCTACAAAGAGCCGGGCACCTTGCCGGCAGCGTTGATGCAGATCGGCGGCGAGGCGGCGTTCAAACTGATGGTGCCGCTGTTGGCCGGTTACATCGCCTGGTCCATCGCCGACCGCCCGGGCCTGGCGCCCGGCATGATCGGTGGGTTGCTGGCCAGCACCCTGGGCGCGGGCTTCATCGGCGGCATCATCGCCGGTTTTCTCGCCGGCTACAGCGCCAAGGCCATTGCCCGCTGGGCACGCTTGCCGAGCAGCCTCGAGGCGCTCAAGCCGATCCTGATCATTCCGCTGTTGGCCAGCTTGTTCACGGGCCTGGTGATGATCTACGTGGTTGGCCAGCCGGTGGCGGCCATGCTCGAAGGGCTGACGCAGTTCCTCGACAGCATGGGCACCACCAATGCCATCCTGCTGGGGTTGGTGCTCGGCGGCATGATGTGCGTCGACCTGGGCGGCCCGATCAACAAGGCCGCCTACGCCTTCTCGGTGGGCCTGCTGGCCTCATCGAGCTATGCCCCCATGGCGGCGACCATGGCTGCTGGCATGGTGCCGCCCATCGGCCTGGGCATTGCCAGCTTCCTCGCCCGGCGCAAGTTCGCCCAGAGTGAGCGCGAGGCGGGCAAGGCCGCGTTGGCACTGGGGCTGTGCTTCATCTCTGAAGGTGCCATCCCGTTTGCCGCCAAGGACCCGCTACGGGTGATCCCGGCGAGTGTCGCCGGGGGTGCCTTGACCGGTGCACTGTCGATGTACTTCGGCTGCAAGCTGATGGCGCCGCACGGTGGCCTGTTCGTGCTGCTGATCCCCAATGCCATCAACCATGCGTTGCTGTACCTGCTGGCGATCGTCGCCGGCAGCTTGCTGACGGCCGTGGTGTATGCGGTGATCAAGAAGAGCGAGCAAGTGGAACTGGCCGTCGCGCCGGTGAAAGGCTAGCCCCACCCAGCCGCGGACTGCGTAGGAGCAGCCTTGTGCTGCGAAGAGGCCATCACTGCCTAACAAAATGTTCAGCCATACCGGCCCTTTCGCAGCACAAGGCTGCTCCTACAGGTCAAGCACAAGCCTGAAGTCAGCATTGAACCAGCAAAAAGCCGACCCTGAGGTCGGCTGGCGACCGTATCTGTAGGAGCAGCCTTGTGCTGCGAAGAGGCCATCACCGCCTAAAAAATTGTTCAGCCATACCTGCCCTTTCGCAGCACAAGGCTGCTCCTACAGGTCAAGCACGAGCCTGAGGTCAGCATTGAACCAGCAAAAGCCGACCCTGAGGTCGGCTGGCGACCGTATCTGTAGGAGCAGCCTTGTGCTGCGAAGAGGCCATCACCGCCTACCAAAATGTTCAGCCATACCGGCCCTTTCGCAGCACAAGGCTGCTCCTACAGGTCAAGCACGAGCCTGAAGTCAGCATTGAACCAGCAAAAAGCCGACCCTGAGGTCGGCTGGCCACCGTATCTGTAGGAGCAGCCTTGTGCTGCGAAGAGGCCATCACTGCCTACCAAAATGTTCAGCCATACCGGCCCTTTCGCAGCACAAGGCTGCTCCTTCAGAACACAATGAGGCGCTATTAGCGCCGATGCTTTTGCCGCAACGGCTCTAGCAAGTCCATCAGCCCGTTGTGATCGACTTCATGCATCAACGCCAATAACCCGCCCAGCTCCCCGGCCGGGAAGCCTTTGCGCGCGAACCAGGCCAGGTAGTCACCCGGCAGGTCGGCGATGATCCGGCCTTGGTATTTGCCAAAGGGCATGGTCCGGGTGACCAGCAGTTCGAGGGTTTCCGGTTTCATCGACACACCTGGCAGTCCAAAAGCGCCGACCATACTGCAATCTGCACGAAGGCCCAAGCGGCAATCATGCAGAACGCCGCTTCGAGTGCATTCTTCTAATTATTTAACTTATTGATTTATAACGATTTATTTTTCTGTCTAAGGTTGGCACGAACGCTGCTCCATTACAGATGACTATCACCTGCCAAGGAGTTCGTGAAATGAGCAACCCCAACAAAGACGTAATTGATGTGCTCAACGACCTGATCGAATACAGCAAGGATGGCGAAAAAGGCTTCAAGTCGTCGGCCGATGACGTCAAGAACCCAGAGCTGAAAGCCTTCTTCGTGCAGCGCGCCGGTGAGTGCGCCAATGCCGCCGGTGAACTGCAAAGCGAAGTGCGCCGTCTGGGTGGCGACCCTGAGACTTCCACCAGCATCAGCGGCGACCTGCACCGTGGTTGGGTCAACCTCAAGGCGATGGTCACCGGCAAGGATGAAGAGGCCGTGCTGAACGAAGTCGAGCGGGGCGAGGACCATGCCCTGAAAGCCTACAAGGAAGCCCGCGAGAAACTGGTCAAACTGGGCCGTACCGCCAGCGATCAGAGCTACACCCTGGTGGAAAAACAACTGCAAGGCGTGCAACGTAACCACGACCAGGTGAAAGCGCTGCGTAACGCCGCCCGCGCCCGCTCCTAGTCGCCAGGCCCTTCTACCCGGTTACGGCCGTTGGCCTTGGCCCGGTAGAGCGCCTCATCCGCAGCCCCCAGCACGCTCGCCAGATCGTGCTGGGGGTTTGCTTCGTACAGGCCGATGCCGATGCTGACCGTGACGGCACGGGTGTCATTGGCAAACGGCGCCAGGGCCGCGACGCTGGCCCGAATGCGCTCGGCCAGCAGCGTGGCGCCGGCCAGATCGGTTTCTGGCAATATCACCTGAAATTCCTCCCCGCCATAGCGTGCCGCCAGGTCCGCCGGGCGCCTGATGCACCCCTCGATGCACTTCGCCACTTCGCGTAAGGCATGGTCGCCACCCGCGTGGCCGTGGCGCTGGTTGAACGCCTTGAAATGGTCCACATCCACCATCAGCACGGCCAACGGCTTGTGGTTGCGCTGCGCGCGTGCCCACTCCTGGCGCAGCACCTGGTCCAGCCGGCGGCGGTTGGCCAGGCCGGTCAGGCTGTCGGTGGCGGCCAGGGTGGCCAGGCCTTGTTCGGCCTCGTGGCGGCGGCGCAGCTCGCGGCCCAGCAGCAAGGTTAGCCAGAGGATGCCGATGCACAGCACGCCGGTGGCCACGCTGACCAGAATCGCGGTGCGCCGCCACGACTGGAACACCTCGTCGGCCGAGTGCACCACCAACACGATCAGCGGCAGGTCGGCGACTCGGGCGAAGGTGTACATGCGCGAGGTGCCGTGGGTGGCAGAGGGGGCTGTGAAGCTGCCACTGCGTTCGCCAAGAATGCGCTTGAAATTGGGCCGCTCGGCATAATTGGTGCCGATCAGCGGGTCTTGCGGACGGGTCGGCTGGCGGGCCAGCAACTGGCCGTCGGTATTGAACAGGTTGATGCTGCTGTCATCGCCGATGTCCAGGCGCTTGAACAGTTCGCTGAAGTACGAGAGGCGCAGGGCCCCCGCTGCCAGGCCGGCGAATTCGCCGTCAGGGCCAGGAATGCGCCGGCTGAAACTGATGCACCAGTCCAGGTCGCCCAGCTTGGCCTTGAACGGCGGGCCGACCAGCAGGCCGAGGTTGGCGTTGTGTTGATGGGCCTTGAACACACCGGTGTCGGCGAAGTTGGCCTGACGCGGTATGGCGCTGGTGGAATCGCCCACCACGTTACCTTGCTTGTCGAGCCAGAGTACGTCACCGCGTTTGCGGTCGACGAAGGCTTCATTGAACAACAGGCGCTGGCGCAACACGCCAGGCACTTCAGGCAGCTCCTTGCGCCCGACTGCCCAGATCAGCCCTTGCAACGACTGATCGTAGAGTTCGGCATTGCGCAGGATATCGCTTTCGATCAGCTGGACGATGTTGTTGGAAGAACGGATGGCCGACAGCTCGACGCTGTCGCGCTCACGGGCCAGCAGGTAGCTGACGATGGCCACGATGGCGAGCACGGCGAGGCAACTGCCCAGGTTGAGGATCAGCTCGGGGTGCGACCTGTAGAGTGCGAAACGCGGTGATCGGGTGAGCATGCTCGCTACTGCTGAGGCAGGGCCATTCGCGGCGGCGACATTCTAGGGAAGAGGGGATTGTCGGACAAGATTTGTCCGACGGAATCGCGTGGTGGTGCAGAGAACAGTGGTCGCAAGCCTGCCTTCAATCCGGTGGGAACGGGCTTGCCCCGCGAATGGCCTCATGCGGTGCCTGGCACCGGCTGCGCCGGTGTTCGCGGGGCAAGCCCGCTCCCACTGGGTCTGCGCTAAGTCAATGAAACTAGGAGCGGGTCAGAACACGTTCAGCGGGTAGTCAACGATCACGCGCAGTTCATCGTTGTCACTGCTGCTGTCGATCGACGCATAACCCTGGCTGCCACGGTGTGCGGCATAGCGCACCAGCACCGAAAGGTCCTTGAAGTCGCCTTCCTGGAACACGTACTTCACGTCCAGGTCACGCTCCCAGTGCATGGCGTTCTTGCCATCGGCGCGGTAGTAGTCGTAGTGCGTGTTGCCCTGATCAGCCTTGGTCAGGTCTGCCTCGCCACGCGAATACGACAGCGTCGTGCTCAGGCCGGGGACGCCCAGGCCGGCGAAGTCATAGCCGTACTGCAGCTTCCACGAACGCTCGTTGGGGGCGTTGAAGTCCGAGTACATGCGCGAGTTGTCCAGGTACACGCTGTCGCCCAGGTTGATGTAGTCGAACGGTGTATCGCCGTTGACCCGCTGGTAGGCGGCCGTGACGCTGTGGAAGCCGGCGTTGACGGTGAAATGCACGCTGTAGGTGTTGTTGTCGATCTTGCCAAGCAGGGCCTGGCCGGTTTCCTGGGTGTGATAGAAGTGCACGCCCGGGTTGAGGCTGACCAGGTCGTTGACCACGTAGGTGTAGTCAAAATCAGCGTAGTACTGGTTCCAGATGTCCTTCAGCTCGGCAGCGTAAAGGTTGGCGGTGATGTTTTCCGTGCCGCTCCAGGACGCGCCCGCCCAGTTCAGGTGCTTGCTCTTGTCATGTTCGTCCAGCGAGCCGTAATAGGTGTCGATGCGGCGGTGGCCGCTCTGGTTGTACGGCTTGGTGAAGCTGACTTGGCCGCCTTCGAGCAGCAGGCCGTCGACACTGGTGTTGGTCAGGCTTACACCGCGGAAGGTCTGCGGCAGCATGCGGGTTTCGCCGCCAGCGATCACTGGGTTGGTGAGGAACAGGTCACCGGCTTTGAGCTCGGTGTCAAAGGCTTTGAGCTTGAGCGCTGCGCCTGCGGTAGAGAACGAATGCGGGGCCGCGCCCAGTTCGCCGTCGTCCTTCACATGCGTCGGCAGAATGCTGGTGCCGGCATGGCCGCCACCGCCGTCGAGCTTGAGGCCCAGCATGGCATGGGCGTCCACGCCAACGCCGATCACGCCCGGGGTATAGCCGGACTCGAAGCGTGCAACCGCGCCCTGGCCCCACTCGCGGGTGTCGCGCACGCCGGCGTTGTGGTTGTCGCGGTTGAAATAGGCATTACGAAAATGCAGGTTGAACGAAGAACCTTCGATGAAGCCATCAGCCTTGTCTTCATCTGCCTGGGCGGCGGTGGGAATCGTTGCAGTCAATGCAATGAACAGCGGGGTAAAACGAAACGCGGAAGGCACCGGTACTAGCTCCTTTGGTCTGACGGTGGGGCAGTTTTTATTTTTGAATGTGCAACTTTTTTATTAGGGACGTTACAGCGGGGCTGATAGTTAAAGCACATAAAAAAAGCCGCTGATTGGCAGCGGCTTTAAAAGGCTAACATATCGGCACCAGCGGTGCCCATGGCGTAGCCAAGGGAAATCGGGAGCAGGTACAACGGTCGATCAGCTATCGGCATTAACGTCGCTGGATACTTTGGAAGCTGTCTGGTTTGCGTCTTTTACGGCATCGGTCTGCTGTGCGGCTACGGCTTCGCGGGCTTCTTGATGGACCGCGGCGAGCTCGGCATTACGGGCGACGAAAGCGGGGGATTCTTCGGCCATGGCCAGGGGCGACAACAACAGGGAAGACAGGACGAAGACGCTGGCAATACCCATACTGTTGGACATTTGAAACTACCTTCTTGCGATGCAAGTGCTAATGAGGACAGGGCTAAAGTTAGTTCCTCAATGGCCTTGGAAACAGAGCGAAGTACGATAAGCACTGTTGCGCAAAAGGTAACGATCGTGCGGCGAACACTCAGGCTTTTGCTGGAAACCCGCGTCGTTGAGCGCTTGGCAGGCGAATGCCGAAAGTGTTGGCGCCGGCCTCGCTGTACACAAAAACCTCGCCCCCATGCATCAGGGCGATCGCTTTGACGATCGCGAGCCCCAAACCGTGGTTGCCGCCACCACTGTTACTGCGCGCGGCATCCACCCGATAGAAGCGCTCGAACAGCAGCGGCAGGTGCGCGTCATCGATTGCAGGCCCCGGGTTGCTCACGGCGATGGTGACCTGTTCCGCCCCGTTTTCGATTCGCACCTCGATCACTTGGTCGGGCGCGGTGTGCTGCACCGCGTTGTTCAGCAGGTTGATCAGCGCGCGGCGCAGTTGGGCTTTTTCGATGGGCGCCTGAGCATCGCCACTGACCTCCACGCGGACCTGCGCGTCTTCGAGGATGTAGTCCAGGTAATCCAGCGTGGTCGCCACTTCCTCTGCCAGCGACGCCTGGGTCAGCGCGGTGGCCTTGCTGCCCTGGTCGGCGCTGGCCAGGAACAGCATGTCGTTGATGATGCTGCGCAGGCGCTCCAGTTCTTCAAGGTTGGATTGCAGCACTTCGAAGTAGTGCTCGGCACTGCGACCGCGGGTCAAGGCCACTTGGGTCTGGCCGATCAGGTTGGTCAGCGGCGAGCGCAGTTCGTGGGCCACGTCGGCGTTGAACGCCTCAAGCCGCGAGTAGGCTTGGCTGACCCGGTCGAGCGCGGCGTTGAAGGCCCCGGCGAATTGCGCCAGTTCCGGGGCCAGATCGTGAGTCTGCAGGCGCCCGTCCAAGCGCGGTGGGGCCAGTGCCTGGGCTTCGTTGGACAACGCCAGCAACGGGCGCAGGCCGATGCGGGCCACCCAGTAACCGAGCACCGACGCCAGCAGCACACCGAGCACCGCCAGGCCGACGATGGCTACCAGCAGGCTGTGTTGCGCCTGCCAGAAGGTCTCGGTGTCGATGCCAATCAGAAAACGCAGCGGCGGCCGGTCGGCCAGGGCCGGCAACTCGCTGACCAGGACTTTGTAGGGGTAGGGCTGGTCTGGCAGGCGCAGGTCGCGCATGCCTGGCGGGCCTTCGGCAAACGCGCGCACTAGTTCGCTGGGGTGGCCATAGTCGTATGCCGGATCGCTGCTGACCACCCAGAATCGGATGCGCTTGTCCTCCTCGCTGAGCAGGTTGAGCTTGTTGCTGACCTTGGCCCAGTGCTCGGCGGTGCCGAAGCGGTTGAGGGTGGACTCGAGCACACTGAACCGCGCATCCAATTCGGCGGCCGGCAGCAGGTCGAGGCTGTGGTCGACCTGGCGATACAACGCCGACCCGATCAGCAAAAACACCCCCACCGCCACCAGGATGAACAGCGCCGACAGGCGCAGCGCGATGGAGTTAGCCCGCACGGTTTTCCAGGACATAGCCCATGCCTCGGATGGTGTGCAGCAGCTTGTTGTCGAAAGGCCCATCAAGCTTGGCGCGCAGGCGCTTGATCGCCACCTCGACGACATTCGCATCACTGTCGAAGTTGATGTCCCAGACCAGCTCGGCGATGGCGGTCTTGGACAGAATTTCGCCTTGGCGGCGGGCCAGCACACTGAGCAGCGAGAATTCCTTGGCGGTCAGGTCCAGGCGCTGGCCGGCGCGGCTGGCCTTGCGCGCCATCAGGTCGATCCACAGGTCGGCGACCTGGATCTGCAGCGGTTCATGGCTGCTGCTGCGACGGGTCAGAGCCTGCAGGCGAGCGACCAATTCGAGGAACGAAAAGGGTTTGCCCAGGTAGTCGTCGGCGCCTTCGCGCAGGCCATGGATGCGGTCTTCGACCCGCTCGCGGGCGGTCAGCATGATCACCGGCGTCTGCTTGCGCGCGCGCAAGGCGCGCAGCACGCCATAGCCATCCAGGCCGGGCAGCATCACATCGAGCACGATCACAGCGTAGTCACCTTCCAGGGCCAGGTGCAGGCCATCGATACCGTCACGCGCCAGGTCCACGGTAAAGCCTTGCTCGCTCAACCCGCGGTGCAGGTAGTCGGCGGTTTTTTCTTCGTCTTCGATGATCAGCACACGCATGGTCTTGTCTCAACTGGCACTTGGCGCGGCCGCCTGGGCGGCCCGGCGGCGGTGGAACAGGCGCTCCAGGGCCAAGTATATGACCGGGGTGGTGAACAGCGTCAGGGCCTGGCTCACCAACAACCCACCTACCACCGCGATGCCCAGTGGCTGGCGCAGCTCGGCGCCGGTGCCAAAGCCGAACATCAGCGGTACCGCGCCGAGCAGGGCGGCGAGGGTGGTCATGATGATCGGCCGGAAGCGCGTCAGGCAGGCCTGGTGGATTGCCTGCTCGGGCGTGAGGCCGTGGTGGCGCTGGGCTTCGAGGGCAAAGTCGATCAGCAGGATGCCGTTTTTCTTGACGATGCCGATCAGCAGCACCACGCCGATCAGCCCCATGATGCTGAAGTCCTGGCCCATGGCCCAGAGCAGCATCAGCGCGCCCAGGCCCGCGGAGGGCAGGGTGGAGATAATCGTCAGTGGGTGGACGAAACTCTCGTAGAGCACCCCCAGAATGATGTACACCGCCACCAGCGCAGCCAGGATCAGCCACGGCTGGCTCGACAGCGAACTCTGGAAGGCCTGCGCCGCACCCTGGAAGTTGCCGCTGATGGAGTCGGGCATGCCCAGTTCGCGCTGGGTGCGCTCAAGGATGCTCACCGCATCGCCCAGGGCCACGCCCGGGGCGAGGTTGAACGACAGGTTGGCGGCTGGGAACAGGCCATCATGGCTGATCGACAACGGCCCGGTGCTCGGCGGCGCGACGTGGGCCACCGCCGACAAGGGCACCATCTCGTTGCTCAGGGGCGAGCGCAGGTAGAAGTAGTTGAGGCTCTCGGCCTTGCCGCGCTGGCGGGCGTCCAGTTCGAGGATGACCTTGTACTGGTTGGTCTCGGTCTGGAACTCGCTGATCTGCCGCTGGCCGAAGGCGTCGTACAGCGCCTGGTCGACGTCGGTGGTGGTCAGGCCGAAGCGTGCGGCGGCCTGGCGGTCGATGTCGATGCGGGTGACGCTGGCCCCCAGTTGCAGGTCGTTGGACAGGTCACGCAACGCCGGGTTTTCGCGCAGGCGGTCGGTCAGGCGCTGGGTCCACAGGTTCAGCGCCACGCCGTCGTTGCTCTTGAGCACGTACTGGTACTGGGTGCGTGATGGGCCGGAGCTGAGGTTGATGTCCTGGCCGGCGCGCATGTACAGCACAATGCCCGGCACCTGGGCGAGCTTGGGCCGCAGCCGGTCGATCAGCTCGCTGGCTGACACATCGCGTTCGCCGCGGGGCTTGAGGGCGATCCAGAAGCGGCCGTTGGCGATGGTCTGGTTGCTGCCGGTGACGCCGACGGAATGCGAGAACGCCCGCACGGCCGGGTCGGCCTCGATGATCTTGGCCAGGGCCTGGTGCTTCTCGATCATGGCCGGGTACGACACGTCCGCTGCCGCTTCGCTGGTGCCGAGGATGAAGCCGGTGTCCTGCAACGGGAAGAAGCCCTTGGGGATGGCCACATAACCCACCACCGCCAGGGCCAGGGTCACGCCGAACACACCGAGGGTGAGGCGCTGGTGGGCCAGAGCGCGGTTCAGGCCTTTTTCGTACCACTTGACCAGGCGTTCACCGAAGCCGCCGTGCTGCGCGCCGGTCGGGCGGCGCATGAACAGCGCACACAAGGTGGGTGCCAGGGTCAGCGAAACCACCACCGAAATCAGGATGGTGGCCGTGGCGGTCAGGGCGAACTCCTTGAACAGCCGCCCGACCACCCCGCCCATGAACAACAGCGGGATGAAGGCAGCGATCAGCGAGAAACTGATCGAGACCACGGTAAAGCCGATTTCGCCTGCGCCCTTGAGGGCGGCCGTGCGGCTGTCGTCACCCGCCTCCAGGTGGCGATGGATGTTTTCCACCACGACGATGGCATCGTCGACCACGAACCCCACCGAAATGACGATGGCCACCAGCGTCAGGTTGTTCAGGCTGAAGCCGAGTACGTACATCAAGGCGCAACTGGCAATCAGCGACACGCCGAGCACGCTGGACACCACCAGGGTCGCCGACCACTGGCGCAGGAACAGCGCCATCACCCCGATCACCAGGGCCACGGCGATCATCAAGGTCAGCTCCACCTCGTGCAGCGAGGCGCGGATGGTTTGGGTACGGTCCTGCAACACCGACACCTCGATCGACGCCGGGAGCATTTCCTTCAGCTTGGGCAGCGCGGCCAGCACCCGGTCGACGGTGTCGACGATGTTCGCGCCGGGCTGGCGGAAGATCACCAAGTTCAACCCCGGCTGGTCACCGGACCAAGCCTTGACGTAGGCGTTTTCGGCGCCGTTGATGACCTTGGCCACGTCCTGCAGGTGCACCGGCGCACCGTCGCGGTACGAGACGATCAATTGGGCATAGTCTTCGGGGTGGAACAGCTGGTCGTTGGCGGCGATGGTCGACACGCTGTGCTCGCCGTACAGCGCGCCTTTGGCCAGGTTGAGGCTGGTTTGCTGGATGGCCTGGCGCAGGTCGGCGAGGGTCAGGCCGATGGCGGCCAGCTTCTCCGGTTGCGCTTGCACGCGGATGGCCGGGCGCAGTTGCCCGGTGATGTTGATCAGGCCGACCCCATCGATCTGGCTCAGCTGCCGGGCCAGCAGGGTTTCGGCGTAGTCGCTCAGGTCATTGCCGGGCATTTGGTTCGAGCTGACGGTCATCACCAGCACCGGGCTGTCGGCCGGGTTTACCTTGCGCCAGGTCGGCGGGTTGGGCAGGTCTTGTGGCAGCCGTGCGGTGGCGGTGTTGATGGCGGCCTGCACTTCCTGGGCTGCGGTGTCGATGTTCTTGTCGAGGGTGAACTGCAGGATCAGCGTGGTCGACCCCAGCGCGCTGCTGCTGGTCATCTGGGTCATGCCGGGGATGGCGCTGAACTGCACTTCAAGCGGCGTGGCGACCGACGAGGCCATGGTTTCCGGGCTGGCCCCAGGCAGTTGAGCGGTGACCTGGATGGTCGGGAAGTCGGCCTCTGGCAGCGGAGCCACCGGCAGCCGAGGGAAGGCGATGGCGCCCAGCAGGACCAGGGCGAAGGTCAGCAGCAGGGTGGCGATCGGGTGGTCGATGCACCAGGCCGAAACCCCGTTGCGGGTATTCATGGCTGGCTCCGGCGGTCGGCCATTTCCGAAGGCGCAGGGGCATCGGTGGTGACCTCGACCCGCGAGCCCGGCTTGAGCCGCGACTGGCCGTCGAGCACCAGCTGATCACCCGCCTTGACCCCGGCGATGATGTTCAGCCCGCTGTCCTGGTACAGCACCTTGACCGGCACGCTGGTGACTTTGTCCCCGTCCAGGCGGTAGACGAAATGGCCGTCGATACCGCGCTGCACGACCGGCGGCGGCACGACCAGGGCATCTTCCTGCATGGCCGTGCGCAAGCGAATGGTGACCAGTTGGCCGGGCCACAGGCGCCCGTCCTTGTTGTCGAACTCGGCCTTGACCCTCACCGTGCCGGTGGTCGCCGAGATCTGGTTGTCGATCAGCGCCAGGTGGCCTTCACCCAGCAGGCTGCGTTCGCCGTCGGCGTCCATGTAGGCCTGCACCAGCGCCGGGGCGGGCGCCTTTAGCAAGCTCTGCAGGGTAGGCAGCATCTGTTGCGGCAGGGCGAACTCGACGGCAATCGGGTCGATCTGGGTCACGCTGAACAGGCCCTGGGTGTCGCTGCTGCGCACCAGGTTGCCGGGGTCGACGTTGCGGATGCCGACCCGGCCGGTCACCGGTGAGCGGATTTGGGTATAGGACAGTTGCACCTCGGCATTGGCGATGGCCGCCTGGTTGCCCTTGACCGTAGCCTGCAGCTGGTTGACCAGCGCTTGTTGCTGGTCGAGGGTCTGCTTTGACACCCCGTCATCGGTGCTCAGCAGGCGGTAGCGCTTGAGGTCGACACCGGCTACCTGGATCTGCGCCTGGCTCTGGCCGAGCTGCGCACGGGCCTGGTCGAGGCTGGCGCGGATGGCACGGTCGTCGAGGGTTGCGAGCAGGTCACCTTCCTTTACCCACTGGCCTTCCTTGACCAGTACCTGGGTCAGCACCCCTTCTACCTGTGCGCGGATCTCGACGCTGTGCAGCGACAGCACCGAGCCAATCGCACTGGCATAGCGCGGCACATCCTGCTGGCTGACGCTGACCACGCGCACCGGCACAGCCGCCTGCGCGCGGGGGGCGGGGGCCTCCTGACGCTGGCCGAACCAGACGCCCAGCACGACCAGGACAAGCAACGCCAAGGCGGCGAGGATGACAGAACGGGAAGGACGTCGCATCGGAGCGGGCACCTTGGCCAGAAGGGAGGGGACGGTTGTCTGTATTCAAGCTTATAGCCCCCGGACCGGGTCGGCAGCATGACGCCTGGCTGACAGCGCTGACAGTTTCAGTGTTTGACAGTACCGGCCCCTTCGCGGGTAAACCCGCTCCCACAGGTATTGCGCCAATCTTGCGGCTGGTGCAACTCCTGTGGGAGCGGGTTTACCCGCGAAGGGGCCGGTATGGGCTACTTAAAAACCAATAAAGGCGTAATAAACCGGTGCTTCGCAAGTGGTCTGCAAGCCATGGCCCTGCAAACTGGCTGTCAGCTCGTCATCCTGCACATGCAGCGTCCACCGCGCACCGTTGTCCGCCGGCACCTGCGCCAGTGCCGCGGCAAACGCGCCCATCTCCGGCAGATAAGCGGTAAACCCATTACCTTTCAGCGCACTCGTGGTCATGCCCAACGCCTGGCACACGGCAACCTTCGCCGCGATGTCATCTCGGTCTGCCTGGCGCGATGCCTGCACCAGCGCCGCCAACTGCGGGTCGGCCAGTTGCGTGCCGTGAATCAGCTCAGGGCCCTGTTGCCAAGCCTCGGGCGGGCAATCCTTGTTCTCGGGCCGCAGTGGGATATGCGGGTTGATCTCGACCGGGTAGATGCGGCAGACCAGCGGGCGCTGGTCATAAATGGTGCACAGGTCGTTATCGTCGAGGTTACGACAGCGCCCTGGGTTGAACGCTGCGAACGTTACCGAAACGCGGGCCTCACTGTCGCCGCAGGCCACCGGGTGGGAGCGGCGCAGCACATGCTCGCGCTGCTCGACCGGCATGCCCGGGCCGTCGACCACGAACGCCTCGATCAGCACCACTACCTGGCCAGCAGAGGCCGCCCACTGGCGGGCTTCGTCGAGGGTCAAGGGCACATGGTGGCCAGTGCAGCACTTGCCGCAGCCGGTGCAGGCGAATTGCACGCTGTCGGTCACTTGGCTTCCGGGCTCCATTCGCTGACGAATGCGCGCTGGTGCTGGCGGTCGTACAGGCACAGTTCGGTGCCGGTGCGCTGCTGCATGTGTTTTTGCGGGTAGACGCCTTCGATCAGCAGGGCGCTCATGCCGACCTGGTCGTCGAATTCGGCGGGCTTGCCACGCGCGTGAGCGTCCTTGAACTGGCTGGCGGCAAGGCACGCCTTGAGCATCTGCTGGCGCTGCTCGTTCCAGGCCTGGCTGCTGGAGGCCTGGGCGACACCGCTGAAGAGCGCGCAGGCGACAAGGAGGGAGCTGAAAAACTTCATACGCGATTCCGGCAAAAATCTTCCGAGGGGAGCGAATTATGCCCGACTCACCCCCGACGGCAAGCCGGGGAGTTTGTCGCTTGATGTATCAATGCTCGGCAAACACCACCGTCCGCGCCGCCACCACCAGGCAATCGGTCAGCTCGGGCGAGGAAAACTTGGTGAGGATGGCATTGGCCCCCGCGAGCCTGGCTTTTTCGCTGCTCATGGCACTGTCGAGCGAGGTGTGCAGCAACACATACAGGTGCTGGAAGTCTGGCGTCTCGCGCAGCGTGCGGGTGAACGCATAGCCGTCCATCTCAGACATCTCGATGTCGGAGACGATGATGTTGATCGCCTGCTCGGTGCCCTGCAAGTCCAGCAACACGTTGATCGCATCCTTGGCGCTGCGCGCGGTGTGGCATTCGATGCCGAGGTTGCGCAGGGTGTGCACCGACTGCTGCAAGGCCACCTGGCTGTCGTCTACCACCAGGATGTTGGCGGCGGCCAGCAGGCTTGCGTCTTCTTCGCTCAGTGCACCGTGCTGTGGCTCGGCGGCGGGCGGGGCGATGGCGTGAATGACCTTCTCGATGTCCAGTACCTGCACCAGCGCGTTGTCGACCCGGGTCACGCCGGTGATGAACGAGCGGTTGCCCGAGCCGAAGGGCGGCGGTTTGATGTCGGTGCTCAGGCAGTGGACGATGCGGCTCACGGCCTGCACATGCAGGCCTTGGCGCGAGCGGCTGATTTCGGTGACGATCAGGCAGCCACCTTCAGGGTCCGCCAACGGGCGCTCACCGATGGCACGGGACAGGTCGATGACCGACAGCGAATTGCCGCGCAAGGTGGCCACGCCTTTCACGTGGGGGTGCGATTCGGGCAGCTTGGTCAGTGAAGGGCAGGGGATGATCTCGCTGACCTTGAGCAGGTTGATTGCCATCAGCTTGCCGCTGCGCAGGGTGAACAGCAGCAGGGACAGCGAATCCGCGCGGGCTTTTTGCGTGGCCATGGTGACCTTCGTGGGAATAGAGGATAGAAGGATATCGGCCCGCCGAGCCGGCTCTTTAGCCTGTCAGCCGAATCCGTGTAGGAGCAGCCTTGTGCTGCGAAGAGGCCGGTGACAGCAACGACTAACTGCTGGGTATTCACCGGCCTCTTCGCAGCGCAAGGCTGCTCCTACAGGGCATTGGATAACCGGGTCATCAGCGTTCGCGCAGGGCTTCCCTGGCCCGGTTCAGCGGCTTGATCAGGTAATCCAGAATGGTCTTTTCACCCGTGCGGATATCCACCGTGGCGATCATCCCGGGCACGATCGCAAAGTGTTTGCCGGCCTTGTTCTGCAGGCTGTCCTGCTCGGTGCGGATGAACACCCGGTAGTAGTAGATCTCCGGCTTCACCTCGTCCTGCAGGGTGTCCGGCGAGATGCCGACCACCTTGCCCTCCAGGCCGCCATACACCGAGTAGTCATAGGCACTGATCTTCACCTTGGCGGCCTGGTCGGGGTGGATGAAGGCGATATCTCGGGGCGCGATGCGGGTTTCGATCAGCAGGCGTTCATCCATCGGCACGATCTTCATCACTTGCCCACCGGGCTGGACCACACCCCCCAAGGTATTGACCTCGATGTCCTTGACGATACCGCGCACCGGCGAGCGCAGGGTCAGGCGGGTCAGCGAGTCGCTGCGCCCGCGGATCACCTCGGACAGGCTGTCGGCCTCGGCGCTGGCCTTGGCCAGCTCTTCGCGGGCCCGTACCAGGTAATCGGAGCGCGCTTCGTTGGCCTTGAGCTCGAGTTCCGAGCGCTGTCGGTTCAGGCGGATAACCTCGACGCGGCTTGAAGCGCCCATCTTCGCCAGGTTCTCGGTGATCTTCAGTTCGCTGCGCACCAGTTGCAGCGAATCGTCGATACCGGCCAGGGTTTGCTCCAGGCCGCGGCGGCGGGTTTGGTACAGCGCGGTTTCGGCGTCGACCAGGTCGGGGGAGTCGCGCAGGCTGTCGGGGAACACCAGCGGCTTGCCGGTGACCTCCGCACGCAAGCGGGCCTGGCTGGCCTTGGCCGCGCGGTACTTGGCTTCACTCTCGCCCACACTGGAGGCGGTCTTGGTCGGGTCGAGCTGGGCCAGCACCTGCCCGCGGTCGACCAGGTCACCTTCGGCCACGCTCATCTGGGCGACGATGCCACCCTCGAACGACTGGATCACCTGCTCGCGCGAACTGGGGATCACCTTGCCGGTGCCGGTGGAAACCTCGGTCACCTCGAACCAGGCCGCCCAGGCCAGAAACGCTGCCAGCATCAGCGCACAGATGGTGATGATTCGGCCGGCGCGGAATACCGCCTGGTCGTCCTGCCCGTCCAGGTAGGACGCCGGGAGTTCATGGTTGCTCATGCCTGGGCTCCTTGCAGTTTGGCCAACGCGGCATCGCGGTTGTCGTCGATGACGATGCGGCCGCCATCCAGCACGATAATCCGGTCGACCCGCTGCAGCACGCTCAGGCGGTGGGTGGCGATTACCAGGGTGCGGCCCTGGCAGAAGCGGTCGAGGTTATCCAGCAACTTGCGTTCGGTCATGTCGTCGAGGGACGCGGTCGGCTCGTCCAGCAACAGCACCTGCGGCTGGCGCACCAGCAGGCGCGACAGCACCAAGGCCTGGCGTTGGCCGCCGGACAGGCCGACACCGCCTTCCAGAATCAGGTGGTCCATACCTTTGGGTAGCCTGCGGACGAACTCCAGGGCGCCGGTGGCGGCCAGCGCCGCGACCAACTCCTGGTCACTGGCCTGGCCGGCACCCAGGGTGAGGTTTTCCCGCAGGGTGCCGTGAAACAGCCGTGAGTATTGGGGCAGCAAGCCGACATCGCGGCGCAGGTCGGCGGGGTCGAGATGGGCCAGGGCAATGCCGTCCAGGTTGATTTCGCCCTGGACCAGGTCCATAGCGCCGCCCAGGGCCTGCAGCAGGGTGGATTTACCGGCACCGTTGCGGCCGAGCACGGCGATGCGTTCACCCGGCTGGATGTCCAGCTGGCCGATGGTGAGGACGGGAGGCGCCTCCGCGCTGTAGCGGAAGTTGGCCTGGCGCAGCTGGTACTCGCCGCGGATGGCCGGCAGGTGCACGCGGGCTTCGTTTTCAGGGTGGTCGACCGGTGACTGCATCAACTTGTCCAAGCCCTGCAGGGCCACCTTGGCCTGTTGCCAGCGGGTCAGTACATGGGTCAGCTGTGCCAGCGGCGCCATCATGCGCGACGACAGCATCGACGCCGCCACCAGGCTACCGGTGGTGAGGTCGCCGGCGATCACCATCGGTGCGCCGATGACGATGACCACGGCGAACACCGCGCCCTGCACGTTCTGCGTCCAGGTCACCAAGCCATTGGTCAGGGTGCGCAGGCGCAGGTTGGTGTGGGCGCAGGCGGCGTTGTACTGGTTCCATTGCCGCTCGAAACGGGCCTCGGCTTGCAGCGCCTTGATCTCGTCCAGGCCCTGGATGCTTTCCACCAGCATGGCGTTACGCAGTGCCGACTCACGCATCGAGGCATTGGCCAGGCGTGCCAGGCGCCGTTGCGCCAGCAGCCCGGGCAGCACCATGGCCAGCAACGCCACCAGCGGGATGAACACCAGCACGCCGCCGATCAGCCAGAACACGAACAGGAACAGCAGGAAGAACGGCAGGTCGGCCAGGGCGGTGGCGGTGCTCGAGGTGATCAGGTCGCGGATCGACTCCAGCTCGCGCAACTGCGAGATGAACGAGCCGGTGGACTTGGGCCGTACCGAGTTGCGCAGGCGCAGCGCATGGCCATAGACCAGGTCAGAGACGCGCAAGTCGGCGCGTTTACCCAGCAGGTCGGTTACCTTCAGGCGCAGCAGGCGCATGCTGAAGTCGAACACCAGCGCCAGCACCACGCCACCAAACAGCACGTACAGCGTCGGCAGGGATTCGGCGGGGATCACCCGGTCGTAGACCTGCATGGAAAACAGCACCCCGGCCAGGGCCAACACGTTGGCCACCAGTGAGGCGATCATCACCTGCCCATAGGGCCGCAGGTCGCGCAGGACGATACGCGCAAACCAGTGGCGGTCGTAGGGGGCGGTGTAGTCGTCGGTGCGCACATCGCGCAACGGCCGCGCCGGGCGCAGCAGGGCGACCCGGGTGATGCGCCCCTTGAGCGTGTCGCGGGGCAGGCGCGAAGTCAGGCCCTGGTCGCCTGCGAAGACCACCGCCAGGTCGTCTTCTTCGGTCACCGATTCGACCACTGCCAACTGGCCATCGTCGAGTTCCAGCACCAGCGGCGTGCGCCACTGCCGCAGGCCTTTGGCATCGAAGCGCACGAAGCGCAGCGCCAGGCCGGCCTGGCGTGCCATGTGGCGGAGAATCTCATCCAGCGGGCGAGCATCTTCGACGGCCGCCAGGCGAATGCGCTGGGGCGAGACGTCCAGGCGATAGTGGTGCGCGACCTGGAGCATGACCTCAAGCCAAGGCCCCAGGTCGGGGCGAGCGTTGGCCGTTTGCTCCGGGGCCTGGCTCGGCAGGGTCACATTGACGGTTTCGTTCATGGCTGGATCTCCACACCTTGCAGGTTACGCCCCTCTAGGCCAAAGGCCGTGCGCAGGGCGCCGGTGTTGTAAAGGCAGTCGACATCCAGGCGCAGCAAGTCGGAGCGGGTGCCGGCGAGTTCGAAACGAGACTGGTAGATTTCCTGCTCGGCGTTGAGCAGGTCGAGCAGGGGCCGGGTGCCCAGGTCCAGGTACTGCCGGCCATAAAGCATGCGCGCCTCCTGAATACTGACCTGGCGGGCTTCGAGCGAACTCAGCCGACGGCCCAGCCCCGAAGTCTGCGCCATGGCCTCGGCCAGGCCACGGCGTGCCTGCAGGCGTGCAGCATCTTCGGCCGAGTCGGCGGCTGTCAGCGAATGCCCCGCAGCGCGGGTGCGGGCGCTGATGGCACCGCCTTGGTAGATGGGCACCTCGACGTTCAGGTAGATGCCCGCCTGGGTGCGGTCCATGCGTGAGTTGTCGCGGTTGTAGTCGTTGTCCAGGTAGTGGTTGACCTGCGGCTGCAGCGACACGGTCGGGTAGGCCTCGGCCTTGGCCTGGGCCAGTTCGGCCTGGCCTTGGGCGCGCTGGGCCAAGGCCATCAACACGGCGGGCAGGCGGTCATCACCTTGCCCTGGGCGCTTGCAGGCCTGGTTCAGCTCAGGGGGCGATTCCTCGGCGAGCATGGGCGGGGTGACCCGGCCGAGCAATGACGCCAGGGTCGAGCGCCAGCGTTCGTACTGAGACTGGTATTCCTCCAGGGTGGCGCGGGCGCTCTCTACCCGGGATTCGGCCTGCACCACGTCGGAGCGGGTGCTGGCGCCCATGTCGCTGCGCTGGCGGGCCATGCCGGCGATGTCGCCGACCCCGCGGATCTGGTCGCGGGCAATCGTGATCAGTTGCTCGTAGCGGCGGGTCTCGACCCAGGCATAGGCGGTGTCGCGGGCCAGTTCGTCGACCACCAGAAGGATATTGGCCTGGGCGCGGGCGGCGGCGGCCTGGGCAGCGCTGACGGCGCTGTCGACCTTGCCGAAGTCGTAGAGCATCTGCTTGAGCGACAGGTTGAGCGCCTGGCTGTTGCGGTCGCCGCCGTAGCCGGTGTCATAGCCCGTGCGGATACCGCCGGAAATCTGCGGGTAGTAACCGGCGCGGGCAACGTTGATGCCTTCGCCTTGCTTGTAGAGGTTGCCGATGGCCTCGGCGATGCTGGGGTGCCATTGCGCGGCTTGCAGCACCGCTTCGGTCAGCCCGAGGCGGTCGCCATTGCTGACGGGGGCCATGCCGATAGGTGGGCGGGCGGGCACCGCGTCGGGCGCATCACGTAGCAGTGAAGGCCCGATCTGGCGCAGTTGTGGGTCGATGTCGTCGGCTGCCTGGGCAGCCGTGTTGAAGTTCAGGGCCAGGAGCCCGAAGGCCCCCAGCAACAGCGGTGACAGCGGACTGCTTCGCTTCACATAGTTCCCTTACTGCTGTTCGTCCTTGCCGCCGGGCGATTGCCCGGCGGGATTGCAGCGGCCTCAGACGACATGGATACCGTTCTGCACCCACAGGTGATGGCTCGGATCCTCCTGGGCCGTGTATTGGTTATAGTCGATGCCGTCGGCAGTTTGGTTCCCGACCAGCGCCCAGTTGTCCGTCATGTGAACCGAGTCCTTTTCATCCCCCTTGATGACCAGTGTGTCGTTACCGGTTTCGGTGATCGCGACCACGTCCGCCAGGTTCAGGGTCAACGCCACCGAGCTGGTGTCGTTGAGGTCGATCACTTCGATGTCGTGGACCCGCCCGACCAGGTTGCCCAGGTCGATGCTGGCATCGCCACCGCCCCACAGCAGGGTGTCGTTACCGCTGCCACCCTCGACGCTGGCGAAGTTCTGGTCGACCACCACCAGGGTGTCATCGCCCGCACCACCCAGCAGGGTGATGTGGCCGCCCTGGCTGCCATCGAGGTGGTCATTGCCATCGGTGCCGGCAATCACTTCGCTGGAGGCCACCGCCGCGAGACTGGCCAGTGCCACGCCTTCGTCACCGCTGTCGGCCAGCAGCGAGCTGGTGGCCGTGAAGTTGGCGGCGTTGTCCAGGCTGATGGTCAGGTTGGCGGTGTCGGTGCTGCCGTTGGGGTGGGTCAGCTCGTAGGTGAAGGTTTCATGCTGGCCAATCACCGCATTGGTCAGCCCGGCGTTGAGTGTGTAGGTGTAGCTGCCGTCTGCTTGCACCAGCAGGGTGCCGTAGCTGCCCGCCACACTGACCCCGTTGTAGCCCGGGATGGTGTAGGTGTTGGCCGCCGTCATTACGCTCAGCACGGTCAATGGCGAGCCAAGGTTGTCGTCGGCCAACAGGTTGCCGGTGACCGCCGTAGCGCCGCTGACCACGAACTCGGTCAGGTGCGTGGTGGTGGCGTTGACGCTGGTGGTGATCGAACTGGCCAGGCCGATGCCGCCCGCGGTGACGCGCACGTGGTAGGTGCCGGCCCCCTGGTTCTGGAACGTGTAGCCCGCACCACCACCGAGCAGGCTGATCAGCGAGCCACCGCCGACCGACTGCACCAGCACGTACTGGCCGGTTGCCGGGTTGAGTTTGAGCAGGTCGATGGTGGTGCCATTGAGCAAGCTCAGCAAGTTGGTGGAGTTGACCACCACTTGCAGGTTGGCCGTGGTGTCGGCGGCAACGCTGGTGGTGTAGGTGGCCTGGCGTGTGCCGATCAAAGGCAGGCCCAGTGTGCCCAGCGAGGCTGTACTGGTGTCCACCCGGTTGGCCAGGGTGAGGTGGCTGGTGCCGGCATCGTTGACCGCGTCGAGCACTGTGGCCGGTGCACTGTAGTTGGTGTCGCTCCAGATCTCCGTGGCTTGTGGGCTGTCGATGCGCACATACAGGTTGGCCGCATCGGAGGCGCCGTTGGCGTGCAGCAACTGGTAACTGAACACATCGACCTTGCCGACGCTCGATGGGCTGCCGTTAGGCGTGTAGGTGTAGCTGCCGTCACCGCGGATCACCAGGGTGCCGTACAGGCCCTGCACCGTGGTGGCGCTGCCCGCCGACACATAGCTGCCGTTCTTCATCACCTGCAGCACGGCGGCGCTGTCCGGGCCAAGGGCGTCGACGCTGCCGTCGGTGCCAACGTCGGTAATGACGTTGCCGGTTTTTGCCGTGCCGGTGCCGGTGAACTGCGTGAGGCTGGTGGTCTCGATGTCCAGCGTGGTGGTCACGTTGGTGACCAGGCCGATGCCGCCACTGCCGACCGTCAGGCGATAGTCACCGGCCTGCAGCTCGCCGATGTCGACACGAAGGCCCTGGCCCAGCGGCAGCAGGATCAGGTCGAGCAGGCCCTGGCTGGTGCCCGTGGCCAAGGTCACCCAGTTGCCGGCAGCGTTCTTCACTTGCAGGGTGAAGGTGGCGTTGTCGAGCAGCGACAGCGCGCTGCTGGTGTTCAGGGTCAGCGTCGGGTCCACGGTAGTGCCGGCACCGACCGTCCAGGTGTAGGTCTTGGTGAAGCCTGCCAGCAAGGTGGTGAAGCTGTCCTGATAGCTGCGCGAGCTGACCACCGGTGCCAGGTTGACCTCGGCGGTCACCAGGTTGTCGCTGGCGATTACCGGGGCGTTGGCATCGACGTCTGGTGCGGTGATGTTGACGTTACCGGACACGTTGCCGCGCCCGTCGCTGAGGGTCACCGACAGCAACTGGCCGTTGTCCTGAGGCGGGCTCAGGGTCACGGTGAAGTTGCCGTCCGGTTGCACCACCGCCGTTTGCAGCACGGTGCCGTTGGCACTGCGCACGGTGACGGTGGCGCCCACTTCGCCGCTACCGGTGAGGGTGCTGCCGTCGGCGCTGATCGCCAGGTTGCCGGCGACTGCAGGCGGGGTCAGGTCCGGTGCGGTGAGCGCAGTGCCGGTCGAGACATTGCCTGCACCGTCGGTGAGGGTGACGCTCAAGGCCTGGTTGTCGATCTGCGCCGCAGTCAGGCTGACCACGAACAGGCCGTTGCTGCCCACCGTGGCCGTGCCGATGACAGTGCCTGCGCCGTTGCGCACCGTCACGGTGCTGCCGACCTGGCCAGAGCCGCTGACGGCCGTACCGTTGGCGTTGATGGTGGCCAGCGGCGCGGCTGGCGGTGTGGTGTCCGGCGCTGTCACGTTGACGCTGCTGGACAGGTTGCCGGTAGGGTCGGACTGGCGCACCACCAGCAGTTGCCCATCGTTTTGCTGTGTGGTCAGGGTGATGGTGAACGTGCCATCGGCTTGAACCACGGCCGAGCCCAGCGGGCCGTTCGGGCCTTGCACGGTCACGGTTGCACCCGCCTCGCCACGCCCTGTGAGCTCGGTGCCAGCGCCATTGATGACCAGGTTGGTCGGCGCGGCCGGTGGCTGCACGTCGATGGCGGTGACGCTGGTGCTGCCAGACACGTTGCCTGCCGCGTCAGCCTGGCTCACGCCCAATACCTGGCCGTTGAGCTGCGGGGTATTGAGGTTGATGCTGAACGCGCCACCGGCATTCACCTGCCCAGTGCCGAGCACGTTGTTGCTGGCGTCGCGCACGGTTACCGTGGCCCCGGCTTCACCGGTACCACTCAGTACCAGGCCGTTGGCAGACAGGCCGGTCACCACCGGGTTGGCCGGTGGCGTGATGTCGGCGGCCTGCACGAAGGTCGGTTGCGATTCGCCGCCCACCAGCGCCACAGCCGTCACGGTCAGGTGCTGGCCGTTGAGCTGCGCCGCGTTCAGTTGCAGGGTGAAGGTGCCATTGAGGGTGGCCCCGCCGGTGCCGATCAGGTTGCCGGCGGCATCGTAGACGCGGATACCGACGCCGCTCGGCGCATTACCCTGCAAGGTCAGGCCATCGCTGCCCAGGGTCACGTTGGTTGGCGGCACGGGCGGTGCTACCAATGGCGTGACATAGGTCGCGACCGCGGAGGTGTTGAAGCCGTCAGATTGCGTCACCCCCAGCGTAGCGAGAATACCCGCAGGCGGTACCAGCGTGACCTGGAAGTTGCCGGCAGCATCCACTTGTCCGGTACCCAGCACAGTGCCACCGCGGCTGACGGTGACGATCGCATTCGGCTCGCCTTTACCGGTCAGCACGTCGAAGGTGTTGTTGATGGCCATGTCCGTGACCACGGCAGGTGGCGAGGTGTCGTTGGTCTGGTAGCTGGCAGGCAGCGAGCTGTTGCCGGCATCGTCGGTGGACACCACAGTCAGCAGTTGGCCGTTGTTTTGGGCTGGGTTGAGGGTGACGGTGAACTGGCCGTTTGCAGGGACTTCCACCTCGCCGACCACATTGTTGTTCGGCCCGCGAACGGTGACGGTGGTACCCGCTTCAGCAGTACCCGTCATCGAGGTGCCGGCCGGATTGAGCAACAGGTCGCTCGGCTGTACCGGTGGCGTCAGGTCTGGCGCGGTCACTTGCAGTGGCGCGGATGGGTTGCCGGTGGCGTCCTGGGCGATGAGGGTCAGCACTTCGCCGTTGATTTGCGCCGCGTTCAGGTCGAGCACGAAGGTGCCGTCCGGGTCGACCGAGACCTGGCCAAGCAGGTCGCCCTGGTTGTTGACCACGGTGACCCGTGAGCCGGGCTCGCCGGTGCCGATCAGTTGGGTGCCGCTGTCGTTGATCGTGGCGATCACCGAGGCGGGCGGTGTGATGTCTACTGCCGTGGTCGTGCTGATCGGCGAGATGTTGCCGCGGCCATCGGTCAGGGTCACTTGCAGCACCTGCCCGTTGAGCTGCGCCGAGCTCAGGTTGACCTGGAACGTACCGTCCGCGTCCACCTGGACCGTGCCGATTTGCGTGATGCCGACATAGACCCTAACGGTCGCACCCGCTTCGCCGACGCCGCTGAGCAGATCGCCCGCTGCGTTGAGCCGCAGTTCGGTCGCGGCCTCCGGTGGCGTGAGGTCCGGCGCCCGGACGTTGACCGGCGCACTGATGTTGCCGGGTGGGTCGGCTTGCTGTACCGACAGGATTTCGTAGTTGATTTGTGGCGGTGTCAGTTCGACACGGAAGCTGCCGTCGGCCAGTACGATTCCAGAGCCTAGCACCGCGCCTGCGGCGTTGCTGACGGTGACGGTTGCACCGGCTTCGCCCAGGCCGATGACCACGCTGCCGTCGAGCGAGATGTCGACATCGGTGAGCGCGGCGGGTGGGGTGAAGTCTGGCGTCAGCAGGGTAGCTGCTGGCGACACGTTGCCGGCAGTGTCGGTCTGGGTGAAGCTGAGCAGCTCGCTGTTACCCAGTGCCGGGCTTAGGATCACGGTGAAATGGCCGCTGGCATCGACAGTGGCCCTGCCAACCTCGCTGCCATCTGGCCCGGTGACGATCAACAGCGCGCCGACCTCGCCGCGGCCGGTGAGGGTGATGCCATCGCTGGAA
The DNA here is from genome assembly GCF_028895205.1 of Pseudomonas sp. ITEM 17296. Classification (NCBI taxonomy): domain Bacteria; kingdom Pseudomonadati; phylum Pseudomonadota; class Gammaproteobacteria; order Pseudomonadales; family Pseudomonadaceae; genus Pseudomonas; species Pseudomonas sp. ITEM 17296. The sequence continues at coordinate 81,956 of NZ_WJRS01000026.1, forward strand.
ATAGCCAGCTCGGTTGGCGCGGTGGGTGGGGTGGTATCCGGCGCGGTGATTGGGCTGGCAGCCGACTGGTTGCCAGCGGCATCGGTCAGCACGACTTGCACTTGCTGGCCGTTGGCCTGAGGCGCGTTGAGGTCGACCTGGAAGCTGCCGTCGCCACGCACCACCGCAGTGCCCAGCACGCTGCCATCGGCGGCCAGCACGCGCACAGTGCTGCCCGCTTCGCCGGTACCGTTGAGCAGGCTGCCGCCACCGGCAAAGGCCAGGTTCTCGGCGGCATCGGGCGCCACGCGGTCCGGCGCGATAACGCTGATGCTGTTGGATTCGTTGCCGGCGGCATCGGACTGGCTGGCGCTGAGCTGTTCGCCATTGATCTGCGCGCTGCCCAGGTTGATGCTGAAGTTGCCATTGGCATCGACCACCCCGGTGCCGAGGTCGACGCCACCTTCACCGATCACGGTGACGGTGGCACCCGGCTCGCCGCGGCCACTGAGGACCAGCCCATCGCTGGACAGCACGACGTTGGCCAGTGGCAGCGGTGCCGTGGTGTCCGGTGCCTGCAGGGTGGCTGGCAGCGACGTGCTGCCATCGGTGCCTACCGCACTCACATGCAGCACTTCGCCGTTGGCCTGGACGCTGCCGAGGTTGACCGTGAAGGTGCCGTCGTTGGCGACCGGGGCTGTGCCCAGCAATACGCCGTTGGGGCCGTAGACAGTGACCGTGCTGCCTGGCGTTGCCGTGCCGGTTACTACCAGGCCATCAGCGGCCAGTACCAGGTTGTCGGGCGTCTCTGGCGCCAGGATGCCCGGTGCGGTGACGGTTTGTGCAGGTGAAACGTTCTGCGCGGCATCGGCCTGCACCACGCTGAGGCTTTCGCCGGTGATGGCGGCAGGTGACAGGTTGACCGTGAAGCTGCCATCGGCGCCCACCGTGGCCGTGCCCAGTGCGGTACCGTCCGGTGCGCGAACGGTGACCGTGGCGTTGGCTTCGCCGGTACCGGTGAGGGTCGCGCCATTGGCGGAGACCGCCAGGTTGGCGACTGCGGCGGGTGGCGTGGTATCGGCTGCGGTGTACGGCGCGGCCGGCGACACGTTGCCTGCGGCATCGGTGGCGGTTACCTGCAAGGTCTGGCCATTGGTCTGGGCACTGTTCAGGGTGACCTGGAAGGTGCCGTTGCTGCCAGCCACCGCAGTGCCCAGCACGTTGCCAGCGGCATCGCGCACGGTCACGGTACTGCCGGCTTCCGCACTGCCGGTCAACTGCAGGCCAGTGGCGGCCAAGGCCAGCGCGGTTGGGGCAGGCGGTGGGGTGAAGTCCGGCGCGGTGACCGCCACGGCGGTGGAGGTGTTATTGCCTGCGTCGGTCTGGGTCACGCTCAAGTGCTGGGCGTTGAGTTGAGCGTTGTCCAGGGTCAGGGTGAAGCTGCCGTTAGCGCTTACCAGGCCGGTACCGATGATGGTGCCATCCGGGCCGCGCACGGTGACGGTGGCGCCGGCTTCGCCGAGGCCGGTCAGGGTCAGGCCGTTGTTGTTCAGCACCACATTGGTCAGCGGCGCTGGCGGGGTCAGGTCAGGGGTGGTGACATTGACCGCTGGCGAGGTATTGCCAGCCGCATCCACCTGCGTGACGCCGATGGCCTGGCCGGTGGCTTGCGGGGTGTCGAAGACCACCGTGAAGCGGCCATCGGCCCCGACCACGGCCGTGCCGAGCACAGTCCCGGCGGCATTGCGCACCTGGACGGTGGCGCCTGCCTCACCGCTGCCCGATAGCTGCTTGCCGTCCTGGCTCAGTACGGGGTTGCTGATGGCTGCAGGCGGCGTGCGGTCTGGCGTCGCCAGGCTGGCCGGGCCAGAAATGTTGCCGGCGGCGTCGCTGAGCGTGACCTGCAGCGGGCTGCCGCTGGTTTGCGCACTCGGCAGGGTGATCTGGAACTGGCCGAGTTGGTTGACGGTGCCGGTGGCCAGAATGGCGCCGCTGGCATCGCGTACGGTGACGGTGGCACCGGCCTCACCTTCGCCGCTGAGCACGGTGGCCGCGCTGTTGAGGCTGAGGTTGCTGGCCGCCAGCGGCGCCTGCAGGTCAGGTGCCTGCAAGGTGGCTGCGAGCGACACGTTACCGGCCGCATCGGCCTGGGTGACGATCAGGTTCTGGGCATTGGTCAGCGGTGGCGCGAAGCTGATGCTGAACAAGCCATTGCTGCCGACGGTGGCAGTGCCAAGCACGTCGCCTTGGGCATTGACCACACGTACGGTCGCACCTACTTCGCCATGGCCGGTCAGCGTGCTGCCGGTGCGGTCGATGCCATCCACGATCGGGGCGGCTGGTGCGGTGGTGTCGTTGGCCACGAGGGTGGCGGGTACCGATGGGTCGCCATCGACCGTGGTGCGCGCGGTGACCACCAAGGTCTCGCCATTGAGCTGGGCATTCTGGAAGAACACCCGGAAGGTGCCATCGCTACCCACCGTTGCCGTGCCCAGGGTAATGCCGCCCGAGGTCACGGTGATCAGTGACCCGACGGTGCCTTGGCCAGTGAGCAGGAAGCCGTCGGCGCTGATGGCAAGGCCGCTTGGGGTAACGGCTTCGGTGCCATCCGGGCCGTCCAGCGAAACGGGGGTGGACTCGTTGCCGGCAGGGTCGATCACCACCACGTCGACGGTTTCGCCCTCCGCCAGTGGCGGCGTGACGGGTACCACGAAGGTGCCATCCGGCCCGACGGTTTCGCTGCCGCGTTCACTGCCATCCGGGTTGCGGATGACGACTGTACTGCCAGGTTCGGCGCCGCCGCCGACCACGCTGCCATCCGGGCTGACGGTGACCCCCGTGGCCGGGAGTGGGTCGGTGGTATCGGGTGCCGTGACGGTGATGGGCGCAGAGCTGTTGGCCCCGTCGCTGACTACCACGGTCACGGGTTCACCGTTGGTCTGCGGAGTCGGCAGCGTCACGCTGAAGCTGCCGTCAGGGTTCACCGGCTCGGTGGTCTCGTTGCCGGCTGCATCCCGCACCGTCACCGTCGTTGCGCCCGGCGCGTTGCCGGTCACGGTGGTGCCATCCGGGCTGACCTCCACCTCGGTGGGCAGTGCCGGCGGGGTGATGTCCGGTGCAATGATCTGGGTGGGCAGGGACTCGTTGCCCGCGGCGTCGGTCAAGGTGACCTCCAGCGCCTGGCCATCGAGTTGCGCAGGGGACAACGGCACCGTGAAGTTACCGCCTGCTGGCACAACCACAGAGCCCAAGAGGCTGCCGTCAGGGGCGCGCACTTCGACGGTCGAACCTGCCTCACCGGTACCCTGGATGGCGTTGCCGCCCGGGGTAATGGTAAGCCCGGCCGGCGCGGTGGGTGCCGTGCTGTCGTCGGCCGTGAAGGTGGCCGATGGCGAGGCATTGCCGTTGTTATCGATCAATACCACCGACAGCACTTCGCCGTTGGTCTGGGCGGGTGTGAGGGTGACGGTGAAGGTGCCGTCGCCATTCACCGGGATGGTGCCCAGCAAGTCCCCGGCAGCGTTGCGTACTTCCACAGTGCTGCCGGGTTCGCCCTGGCCGCTGAGTTCCGTGCCTGTCGGGTCCAGGCCCAGGCCTTGCGCAGCTTCCGGTGCCTCGAGATCAGGTGCGGTCACGAGGGCGGCGGGGGAGTCATTGCCGGCGCTGTCGGCCTGGGTGACGGACAGGGTCTGGCCATTGAGCTGTGGCGGGTCGATGGTCACGCGGAAGCTGCCATCGGCCTCGACCACGGCGGTGCCCACGACTGCGCCAGCCGTGCCGGTCACAGTTACCGTCGCACCGGGTTCACCGGTGCCGGTGAGGGTTCGGCCATCAGCGGACAACGTGGTGCCGGTCGGGGTATCCGGTGCCTCGCTGTCGGGTGCCGGCAGGGTGACGGCGGTGGACAGGTTGCCGGTTGGGTCGCGTTGTTCCACGGTCAGTGCCTGGCCGTTGGTTTGCGGCGGGTCCAGGGTGATTTCGAACGCGCCGTTAGCGCCGACCACAACGGTGCCCAGCACGCTGCCATCCGGCGCGCGTACGGTCACAGTTGCATCGGGTTCACCGGTGCCGGTGACGGTCAGGCCCGCGCCATCGATGGCTACCTCGCCAACCGCTTGCGGTGGCGTGGTATCAGGCGCCGTGAAGTTGACCGGGCCTGCGCTGTTGCCGAGGCTGTCGGTGGCGTCTACGGTCAGGCTTTCGCCATTGCGCTGAGGCTGGTTGAGGGTGACGTCGAAGCGGCCGTCGCCACCCACCGTGGTGGTGCCCAGAATGGTGCCATCTTCTGCACGCACGGTGATGGTCGAGCCGCTCTGGCCCTGCCCGGTGAGGTGGAGGCCGTTGGTGTCGATGGCCAGGCCCGAAGGCTGCAGCGGGCCGTCCAGGTCGGGCGCGTTGACGGTTGCGGTAGAGGTGTTGCCCGCGGCGTCGCGCAGGGTCACGTCCAATTCCTGGCCGTCGGTTTGCGGCGGGGTCAGGACCACGCTGATGACGCCATTGGCACCCACCTGGGCATTGCCCAGCACATCGCCCTGGGCGTTGGTGACCTGCACGGTGGTGCCAGGCTCACCGCGACCGGTGAGGGTGCTGCCATCGGCGCTCAGTTGCAGGTCGCTGGCCTGGTTCGGCGGGGTGATATCAGGGGCAATGATCTGGGTCGGCAGCGAGTTGTTGCCATCGGCATCGATGGCGACTACATCCAGTGTTTCGCCGTTGGCCTGCGCTGGCGTGAGGCCGATGGTGAAGGCGCCATCAGGGCCGGCCTGGGAACTGCCCAGCACATTACCCTGTGCGTCGCGCACCTCGACCTGCGTGCCCGCAGGGGCACTGCCGCTGATGGACGAACCGTCGGCTGCCAGCACCAGCCCGCTCGGGCTTTCGGGCAGCGGTGCATCAGCAACGATGACGGCGATGCCCACCGACTCATTACCCGCAGCATCGGTTTGCACCAGGACGATGGCCTGGCCTGCCGCCAGCGGCGTTTCGAGGTCGACCACGAAGGTGCCGTTCGGGGCGACGGTGCCGGTGCCGATGACCGTGCCATCGGCATCCTTCACCTCCACTTTGGCGCCGGCTTCGCCGCGGCCGGAGACCGCCAGGCTGCCGGCACCCGCGACAACGTCAGTGATGATCGCCGGTGCGGTGATGTCCGCTGCCACGTAACTCAGTGGCACCGAGGTGTTACCCGCGGCATCGACCACGGTGATGGCCAAGGTTTCGCCATTGGCCTGGATCGGGTCCAGGGTGAGGGTGAAGGTGCCGTCGGGTTCGGCGATGGCGCTGCCGATCAAGTTGCCTGACGCGTCGTGGACGTTCACTCGGGCGCCAGGTTCGGCGCTACCGGTCAGGCTGATGCCCTCGCTGAGGACAAGGTCGGTAGGTTGCAGCGGCGCGGCGAGGTCTGGCGTGAGCACCGAGCTCGGTTGCGAGGTATTGCCAGCGGCATCGGTCAAGGTCACCTGCAGCGACGAGCCGTCTGCAACCGAGGAGGGCAGCTGCACGGTGAAGTCGCCACCGGGTTGTACCGTTCCCGTGACCACCACCTGGCCCTGATCGTTGCGAACCTCCACGGTCGCGCCAGGTTCGCCGCGGCCAGAGAGGGTCAGCCCATCATTGCTGACCACCAGGTTGGTGGCCGGCGCCGGTGGCGTGGTGTCGCCATTGTCGATATCCGGTGCGGTAACGCTGCCGGCCGTCGAGGTATTGCCTGCGGTATCGGTGGCCGTGACTTGCAGCTGTTCGCCATCGACCTGTGCCGGGGTAAGGGTGATGCTGAAGGCACCGCTCGGGCCGACCAGAACGCTGCCCAGCTCGGTGCCATCGGCCGCCAGGACGCGCACTGTGCTGCCCACTTCGGCACGCCCGGTGACCACGCTGCCATCGGTGCTGACGGCCAGTTCGGTAGGTGTGATAGGCGCAGTGATGTCCGGTGCGTTGACTTGTACCGGCAGGGACGATGCGCCGGTGCTGTCGATTGCCACTACATCCAGCAGTTCGCCGTTGGCTTGTGCTGGCGTGAGCACGACGGTGAAGGTGCCTTCGGCGCCGACCACCACGCTGCCGACCACGTTGCCGTCAGCATCGTGGACCTCCACGCGGCTGCCGACTGGGGCGGACCCGCTGATGCTGGTGCCGTCTTCGGCGACCACCAGCTCGCTCGGGCTGGCCGGCGCGGTGGTCACAGGGACATCGAATTGCAGGGCTTCGGAGGCGTTGCCGCTCGCGTCGGTCTGCACCAGGCTCAAGCGCTCACCTGGCAGTGCCGCCGGGTCGAGGTCGATCAGGAAGGTGCCGTTGGCCAATACCGTGCCGGTGCCGATGACCGAGCCGAGGGCGTCACGCACTTCGACGTTGGCCCCCGCTTCGCCACGGCCGCTCAGGGCCAGGCCACCCGTGCCGACCACGATGTCGCTGACGGCAGCCGGCGCGGTGATGTCCGGTGCATCGAATGGCAGCGGGGTCGAGGTGTTGCCGGCGGCGTCCACCAGGCGGATATCCAGCACTTCA
>NZ_WJRS01000027.1:0-80990 GCF_028895205.1 Pseudomonas sp. ITEM 17296
GGGCGGCGCTCGATTTCTGCCCCACTGCAAAACTCAACACATGCGCTAGCGCTTACCCAAAATCTTCCCAAGCAGCTCCGGCCGCGGTGCCCCTTGTTGGCTCTGCAAGTTACCCTGCTCATCCTGGTAGAAAATCGCCGGGGTCGCCTGCAGCCCCATTTCTTCCATCAACGCCATGTTCGCCGCCAGCTTCTGCTGCACGGCCTCTGGCACCTTCTCCAGCGGCTTGAGCGTACTGGCCTTGCCGGCCTTCTCGTGCTCTGCCAATGCTTTGGCCGGGTCTTTTGCCGCCAGCAATGCCGCCGACTTGGCGGGGCTGTCCTCGCGAATGATGCCAACCATGATGTGGCGCAGCTGCACCTTGCCCGACTCGACCCACGGCCGCGCCTGTTCCCAGAACATGTTGCAGTACGGGCAGTTGGGGTCGCTGAACAGGTACACCTTGCGCGGGGCGTCGGCCTTGCCGTCGGCGATCCAGGCGGTTTTCTCCATCTTCGCCCAGATTTCCTTGCTCATCGGCCCATACACCAGCTTGTCCAGCGGTGCGGCGCTGAGGTCTTGGCCTTGTTCGTCGAACAAGCTGCCGACCAACACATGCTTGCCATCAGGCGTCAGGTACAGGGCGATGCCGTTGTTCTGGTATTCGGCGGCGTAGCCGCGCAGGCCGTCGGGGGCGTCGAAGCTGCCCTTGATCACGGCGCCCTTGGCTTGTAGTTGCTGGATCGCCTTGGGCAGTGCGTCTTCGGCGTGCAAGGGCGGGGCGGCCAGCAGGGCCAGGGACAGGGGCAGTAGTGCAGTCAATCGCATGTTAGTTTCCTTGTGCGGCAGGGGTGGGCGCGGTGGCCCGGTCGAAAGGTTCCAAGGCATGGCGCAGGCTGGCCCGGGACAGCTCGCCAAGGTGGCTGCCGATCAGCCGCCCATCACTGTCGTAGAACAGCGTGGTGGGCAGGGCCATCGAGCCGACGCGCTGGGCCAGTTGCCCGGCGCCGTCGAACAGCACGTGGGTCAGGCTCAAGCCAGTGGTGGCGAGGAAGGTGCTGACGTTCTCGGGTGTTTCACCTTGGTTGACGAACAGGAAAGTCACGTGGGGATAGTCGCCCTGGGCCTGTTGCAGCACCGGCATCTCACGCCGGCACGGCGGGCACCAGGTGGCCCAGATGTTGATGACCAGTGGCTTGCCGCGGTAACTGTGCAACGCCACGGTCTGCCCGCCGGCGTTGCGCAGGCTCAGCTCAGGCAGCTCGGTGCCTTTGCTGTACAGGTGGCTGCCCAGGCTGCTCAGGCCCCAGAACAACGCGCCGCTGAACAATGCCCAGCCCAGCGGGCGGCGCAGGCCTGGTTGACGCCAGCCTTGCCAGAGCGCGGCCAGCACGATGCCGGCAAGGCCAGACCAGAACAGGAAGCCGCCGTCGCGGATGTCGATGACCTGCACCAGGTCATCCTGGTACATCGGCCAGTAGGCCACGACGAAGCCCAGGCGCGCGCACAGCACACCGATCAGAAACAGGTTGAACAGGGCCGACTCCGGGCTTTCGCCACCGCGTCGGGCGACCCACCAGCCGACCACGCTGGCGATCACCAGGGCGGTGAGCATCAGCAGGTGGTTGAGGGCCATGGTCAGTGGCCCGAGGGTTACGGTCAGCATCAGCCTTGGCTCCTGGTCTGGGTCCAGTGTTGCAGGAACGCGGCGGCATCCACTTCACCGGTGATGCGCCGCGCGCGGCGTTCGTCGCCTTCCGGGCCGACCCAGATGATGCTGGGCGGGCCGGGTACCTGGTAGCGTTGCAACAATGCCTTGCTCGCCGGGGTGTCGGCGGTCACGTCCAGGCGCAGCAGTTGCACGCCGGCCAGGCTGGCTTGCACGTCGGCGCGGGTGAAGACGTTTTTTTCCATGACCTTGCACGACACGCACCAGTCGGCATAGTAGTCGACCATCACCCACTGGCCACGGGCTTTGGCGGCCTCCAGTTCGCGTTGCAGGTCCTCGGGGCGGTTGACGGTGACAAAGGCATCCTCGGCGTGCTGCCCGGCCGCAGGCGCGGCACCCCCGGCGAACGGGCGCAGGGGTTGCCAGAGGTCATCCCCCCCGGCGGCCGCGCCGACCAGCAACAGGGCACCCCAGAGCGCGCCCAGCAACGGCACCGCGCGCAGTGCCGGCAACCGTTGCAGGGCCGGCCAGGCGGCCCAGGCCAAGGCGATCAGCCAGGCGCCGCTCAGGGCCAGCAGCAGGCTTTCTGGCAGCAGGCTGCGCACGGTGTACAGGGCCATGGCCAGGAACACGAAGCCGAACACGCCCTTGACCCGATTCATCCATGCGCCAGGGCGTGGCAGGTAGCGATTGCCCAGGGTCACCAGCAACAGCAGCGGCACGCCCATGCCCAGGCCCAGGCTGAACAGCACCAGCGCACCCTGCAGCACGTCGCCGCTCTGGGCGATATACAACAGCGCGCCGGCCAGCGGTGCGGTCATGCACGGGCCGAGCAGCAAGCCAGAAAGCGCCCCGAGCAATGCTGCGCCGTACAGGTTGCCGCCGCGGGTGCCTTGGCCGGCGCGGTCGAGGCGATCGCGCAGGGCAGCGGGCAACTGCAGCTCGAAGGCGCCGAACATCGGCAGCGCCAGCAATACGAACAGTACCGCCAGGCTGCCCAGCAGCCAGGGTTGCTGCAACCAGGCCTGCAGGCTGGCGCCGAGCAGCGCGGCAACTACCCCCAGGGCGGCGTACACCAACGCCATGCTCAGCACGTAGACCCCGGCCAGCAGCCAGCCGCGCCGGGCGCTGGCACCATTGCCGAGCACCAGCCCGGCAAGGATCGGCAGCATCGGCAGCGAGCAGGGGGTAAAGGCCAGCAGCAAGCCGAGGCCGAAGAAGGCCAGCAGGCCCCAGGCCAGGTTGCCCTGTCGCAGGTTGCTGGCCAAGGCCTGGTCGCTGGCCTGATCGGCGGCGGGGGCCACGCTGCCGCCCAAGTCGATGGCAGTGGTCTGCGGTGGGTAGCACAGGCCGGCGTCGGCACAGCCTTGCCAGCCCAGGCGCAGTTGGCCTTGCGCACTGGCCGGGATCAGCAGTTCGAGCTGGTCGCGGTACACCGCGCTGTCGCCGAAGAATTCGTCATGGTGGTTGAGCGCGGGGGGCAGCTGTGGCTGCTGCTCGGGGCTCAGGCCGTCGAACTTCAGGCGCTTCTGGTACAGGTAGTAGCCTTGCTTGATCTGAAAGAACAGGCGCATCTGGCCGTCGGGTTGGCGGTCGTGGCTCAGGACAAAGGCCTGGTCGACCGGCAGGAAGTCGGATTTGACCTCGAACGGGTTGGCTTGCAGGGGGCCGGCCAGCAGGAGGGCCAGGAACAGAAAGAGGGCGCGCATGTCTTCGCCTTGGCTATACGATGAAGTGGGCCATGCTGGCCTGGGTCGATTAACCCAAGGTTAACCCGGTCCTACATCCGCCTAAACGCACGCTCAAGGTCCATAATCCCCTCTTAATCCACCCGTGGTGCAGTATCTGCCTCACTTACCCCGGAGCCCCCACCATGCACGTTCTGCTCTGCGAGGACGATGACCTGATTGCCAGCGGCATCTGCGCCGGCCTCACCGCCCAGGGCCTGACCGTGGACCGGGTAGCCAATGCCGCAGGTGCGCGGGCGATGCTCCAGGCCGCGCAGTTCGATGTGATGATCCTCGACCTCGGCCTGCCCGACGAAGATGGCCTGAAGCTGTTGCGGCGCTTGCGTCAGCAGGGCGAGACCCTGCCTGTGCTGGTGCTCACCGCCCGCGATGCGGTCACCGACCGGGTCGATGGCTTGCAAGCCGGTGCCGACGACTACCTGCTCAAGCCGTTCGACCTGCGCGAGCTGGCAGCGCGCCTGCACACCCTGCTGCGCCGGGTGGCCGGGCGCGCGGTGAATGTCATCGAGCATGGGCCGCTGCGTTACGACCCTAGCAGCTGCGAAGCCTTCCTGGCCGGGCAGCCGGTCGATCTGTCCCGTCGTGAGCAGGCGCTGCTCCAGGCATTGCTGCAGAACCCTGGGCGGGTGCTGTCCAGCGAGCAGTTGAAGGACTGCGTGTACGGCTTCAGCGATGAGGTCGAAAGCAACGCCCTCAACGTGCATATCCACCACCTGCGACGCAAACTTGGCAACGGTATCGTCGAGACCGTGCGCGGCCTGGGCTACCGGCTTGGCCCGGCGCAAGCACCGGAAGAGGCTGCTTCATGAGCCTGCGGGTACGCCTGAGCCTGATCCTGGGCAGCGCCTTCGTGATTATCTGGGTACTGGCTGCCGCGTGGATGCTGCGCGACCTGCGCCAGCAGATGATGTTCTCCCTCGACCAGCGCCTGGTGGCCTCGGCACGCATGGTGGCCGGCTTGATCGACCAGTTGCCGCAGCCGCTGGCGGCCAAGGGCGAGGACGCGCACTTTTCCGCCGACCAGTTCAGCGTGCCGGATGGCATGGCGTGCCAGGTAAGCTCGCTGCGCGGCGAGATCCTGGCCAGCAACCACAAGCATGATGGCGCCATGGATGACCAGCGCAGCGGCTTCCGTGACCAGACCATCGACGGCGCGTTGTGGCGTACGTTCACCTACAACCACGGCGATGTGCGCATCACCACCGCCGACCGCCACATGGAGCGCGAGTCCCTCAACCAATCGATCCTGCTGGCCGCCTCGGCGCCGGTGCTGATGGCTTTGCTCGGCAGCCTCGGCCTGTTGTGGATCGGCTTGGGCAAGGGCCTGGAGCCGCTCAACCGGATGCGCGACGCCTTGCGTCGAAGGCGCGCCGACAGCGTCGAGCCCCTGCAGGTGGCGGGCCTGCCCAGCGAGCTGCAGCCGCTGTTGGACACGCAGAACCAGTTGTTCCTGCGGATCGCCCAGACCATCGAGCGCGAGCGGCGCCTGACCGATGACGCCGCCCACGAGCTGCGCAGCCCGCTGACGGCGATCAAGACTCACCTGCAGGTGGCGCGGATGACCGACGGCGCGGTGCGTGAACAGGCATTGGAGCATGCCGAGCAAGGTACCGACCGCATGCACCGCACGCTTGAGCAACTGCTGATGCTGGCGCGTGTGGAAGGCAGCCTGTCGTTCGAGGATGGCGTGCAGTGCAGCGCCGAGCAGGTCGCCCGCCAGGCGGTGCAGGATGCCGGCGGTGGCGATAACCGTCGCATCGTATTGCGCCTGCCCGAGGAGGCCACGCAAATCTACCTAGGCATGCCCGCGCCGCTGGCAGTTGCGGCCTTGCGCAACCTGCTGGACAACGCCCTGCGCCATGGTGGCGAAAGCGCGGTGGAGTTGGAGGTGCAGATGACTGACGGCCAGGTGGGCTTCATGGTGCGCGACCACGGGCCGGGCATTGCCGAAGCAGACCTGCAGCACCTGACCGAGCGTTTCTGGCGCAACGGCCAGAGTGGCGGGTGTGGGTTGGGCTTGGCGATCGTCCAGGCAATCGTCCAACGCTGTGCCGGCAGCCTGCGCTTCGACAGCCGTGGCGATGGCTTGCGGGTGCTGTTGCAGGTACCGGCGCGTTCGGGGCGTTGATCTGCTGGCCTGGGCCGGCCTATTGGCCGGCCCAGGCTGTAAAAATCCCACAACAACCGCTAAATCCTCCTTGCGCTGAAGCGTTCTCCAAGCGACAACTACCCGCACACATCTGCTTACAGGGGCGTGGCGGGGCACTTTCGCTTGCTTGCGAGGATCTACCCATGTCGACCGCTTCCAGCTTTGCCCAGGTCTTGCCGGCCAGTGCGCCGCAACCCCTGTACGCGTTCACCGATTCGCCCTTGCTGCAACGCCAGCAGCAACAGGAATCCAACGCCCGCAGCTACCCGCGGCGCATCCCGTTGGCGCTCAAGCGCGCCCGTGGCATCCATGTCGAAGATGTCGAAGGCCGTCAGTTCATCGACTGCCTGGCCGGTGCCGGCACCTTGGCCCTGGGCCATAACCACCCGGTGGTGATCGAGGCGATCCAGCGTGTACTGGCCGACGAACTGCCGCTGCACACCCTCGACCTGACCACGCCGGTCAAGGACCGCTTTGTTCAGGACCTGTTCGGCGTGCTGCCCGAGGCGCTGCGCCGGGAAGCCAAGGTGCAGTTCTGCGGCCCGACCGGGACCGATGCCGTTGAGGCGGCGCTGAAACTGGTGCGCGGCGCCACGGGGCGCAGCACCGTGCTGGCCTTCCAAGGTGCCTACCATGGCATGAGCCAAGGTGCGCTGAGCCTGATGGGCAGCCACGGGCCCAAGCAGCCGTTGGGCGCCTTGTTGGGCAACGGTGTGCAGTTCATGCCGTACCCGTACGACTACCGTTGCCCGTTCGGCTTGGGTGGCGAAGCGGGGGTGAAGGCTAACCTGCATTATCTGGAAAACCTGCTGCTCGACCCAGAAAGCGGTGTGCCGCTGCCGGCGGCAGTGATTCTTGAAGTGGTGCAGGGCGAGGGCGGGGTGATCCCGGCCGATATCGAGTGGCTCAAGGGCGTGCGGCGGATCACCGAGCAAGCGGGGGTGGCGCTGATCGTCGACGAGATCCAGAGCGGCTTCGCCCGCACCGGGCGGATGTTCGCCTTCGAGCATGCCGGTATCGTGCCGGACGTGGTGACCTTGTCCAAGGCAATTGGCGGCAGCCTGCCGCTGGCGGTGGTGGTGTATCGGGACTGGCTGGACACTTGGAAGCCGGGCGCCCATGCTGGCACCTTCCGTGGCAACCTGATGGCCATGGCCGCAGGTTCCGCAGTGATTAATTACCTGGTCGAACATCGCCTGGCCGAGCATGCCGAGGCCATGGGCCAGCGCCTGCGTCAGCATTTGCTTCACCTGCAGCGGGATTACCCGCAACTGGGTGATGTCCGTGGGCGTGGGCTGATGCTTGGGGTGGAGCTGGTCGACCCGCAGGGCCAGCGCGATGCCCTGGGCCACCCGGTGGCCAACCGTGAGCTTGCGCCGAAGGTGCAGCGTGAGTGCCTCAAGCGTGGCCTGATCCTGGAGCTGGGTGGGCGCCATGGCGCGGTCGTGCGCTTCCTGCCGCCGTTGATCATCAGTGGCGAGCAGATCGACGATGTGGCGCAGCGGTTTGCCGAAGCCCTCAGGGCTGCTGTCTGATCATTACCGGGGGCGCACAGCGCCCCCAGCATTACTGCATCAGTCGAATGTGCGCCCGGCCCGCCAATACCCCATCAGCGTCAGGCAGTCTCGCGGCAATCCGCGTTCCTTGATCAAGTACCGGCGGATATCCATCACGGTCGCCGACTCGCCCGCCACCCAGGCATGGAATGCGCTGTGGCGTGTGCTGGCCTGTTCCCACAAGATGCGCGTGTCGATGTCCACCTCTTCCAGTTTCAGCCGGGGCGCGACGCTGCCATCCGGCAGTCCGGCCAGTTCGCGCACGGCATGCTGCATGGCCTGGCCATGCTCGCAGTGCAGCAGCTCGCGGGGCAGCCAGTGCACGTGGGCGGCGGCGCTGTGGCGCAGCGCCAGGCAGTCGGCCTCCAGGGGCACCTCGATAAAGGCTTGCACCGCAAGCTCGGGCTGCATGTCGGCCAATTGCTCAAGAATGCCGGCGATGGCCGGTAGCGCCGTTTCATCGCCTATCAGCAAAACATTGCGTACGCCTTGCGGCGGCTTCCATTCATAACCGCCCGGGTCACCGGCATAGGCCAGATTGGGGGCAACCATTTGCAGGCCATCGCCCACCTGGGCGTGGGTGGCCCAGGCCGAGGCAGGCCCGTTGACGCCGTGCAACACGAAATCGACATCGACCTCCAGGGCTTCCCGGCGCAAGTCTCGAATGGTGTAGGTACGCATCGGTGGGCGTTGGGCTGGCGGCAGGGCGCTGTGCGCGGCCTTCCAGTGCAGCTCGTTCGGCAGGCTCGGCAGCGAGCCATCGGGGGCCGGGAAGAACAGCTTTACGCGCTGGTCAGGGGCCAAGGTGCACATCTGGGCAACATCGGGGCCGGTGAAGACCAGGCGCGTCAGCGACGGGCTGAGGCTGATGCGCCGGGCCAGCACCAGGTCGAACACGCGGTAGGCGCTGGTGCTCGGCGAGCGGCCCTTGACCAGCCGGCGCAAGCCTTGCTGCAGCGCCTGGGACAGGCGGGTGGGGTTGGCCATGCGGGAGTCCTCTTGCAAGCGGTTTCTCTAGGAACGAGCCGACGCCACTGCAAATTAACCCCGCAGGTGCGGCTACCAGCCGCGCCCGGAATTCACCCAGAAGTTCACCGACAACGACGTCGACACCGACTGCACCTGGTGGAACCACCCTTCAGGCAGGAACAACAGGTCACCGGCCTGCAGCACCACGCGCAGGAACGGCACGTCACGCGCGGCTGGGAAGCGCTGGTAGTCCGGTGCGTCGGGGTTGAAATCGCAGCCGTCCAGGCCGCCCTTGGGGCTGGTCGACCAGGTGCCCAGCGCCGCACGGTGGTGGGGCGCAGCCAGGATGAACGACTTCTGCCCCCACACTTGGGCGAACAGGTTGTCGGTGTCGTCGCGGTGCAGGGGCGTCAGGGTGCCCTTTGGGCCGATCCAGATGCGTGGCGAGATGAAGCGCTGGCGCTCGAAGTAGTCCGGAAAGCGGATCAGGGTCAGGAGTTTTTCCGGGACGATGTTGTTGCCCATGTAGGCCGGCGTTTCGCCAGGCTTGGCCGGGGTGTCCAGCGAGGCGATGAAGTCGGCCATGGAGGTCGAGCGGAAGTCGCGGTCGGTAGAGAAGGTTTTCTTGACGTAGTCACCGTGCCGGGTAATGCCTTGCAGTTCGGCGAAATGCTCAAGTGACGCTTCGCGGCCCATGGTGAACAGTGGCCAGTCCTGCAGGGCATCGCTGAGCACCACCGGTATGCCGTGCGCCAGGTAGTCGCTTTGAAACCGTTGCAGGGGCATGTCTGCCCGGGCAATGCGCTGCACCTCGCGCTGCACCGCCAGCGCGGCCGAGACCCGCTCGCTGAGGCGTGCCGGCGTTGGGTAGCGCTGGTTCATCGCCACCTTGGTCGCTGCGGTGCCTTTGCGGGCGTTGTTGATGATTTGCGGTAGCAAGGTGGCCAGGCCCATGTTGCCGGTGATCTTCAGGCGTGCGCTGGCGAACAGCTCCTCGACGTTAGCCGTGCCGCCCATGATGCCGAGGAAGTCGCGCTCGGCCACCTCGATGGTGACATCCGGGGTGCTGTGCCGGCCTGCGCCGGTGCGGCTGGTGTCGCGCACTTCCGACCAGAAGGCACGGTCCGGGCCGAAGACGAACTGGAACACGCCTTCGATGCCGACGGCATGGGCGTTGGCGAACAGTTTGCTGAGGATGCTCTGAAGGTCCACGGTTAGCCTCTGACGGGATTTCGTTGTGCAGGGATAACGAGTGTGTCCGCCATCGATTTAGCGGCGCTTACAGCTAATTTTCGGTGGGCCTTCTACGTCCCGTAGGGACAGCAGTCATATTGTTCAAGCAAGGATCCGACATGGCATTGCACCCTGATCTGGCGGGATTTCTGGAGCTGGTCGAATTTGGCCGGTTGACGGGCAGAAGCCTGCCCATGCACGCGATGGACGTGGCCCAGGCCCGGGCCGAGTTCGAGGGCAGTTCGCAGGTGCTCGACCCAAGCCCGCCCGGCAGCGTGGCGGTGAGCGAGCTGCAGGTCCCGGCGCGCGATGGCGCCAGCCTGCCAGCGCGGCTGTACCGCACGGGTGACGCAGGCGATGCCTTGCAGCCGGTGATCTTCTACCTGCACGGTGGTGGCTATGTGGTGGGCAGCCTCGACTCGCATGATTCGGTGTGCCGCCGCCTGGCAGCCATGGGTGAGTTCGCGGTGCTGGCGCCGGACTACCGATTGGCGCCAGAGCAGCAGTTTCCGATAGCGCTGCACGATGTGCTGGATGCCGCCAACTGGCTGGCCGAGCAGGCTGGGGCGTTGGGCTTGGACAACCGCCGGGTGGTGGTGGCCGGGGACAGCGTCGGTGCCAGCCTGGCCGCCGTGCTGGCCATCACGGCCGTCGAGCAGCCCGAAGCGCTGGCGTTCAAGCCGCTGGCGCAGTTGCTGTTCTACCCGGTGACAGACATTTCCTGTCAGCGCGACTCTCACCGCGAGCATGCCGAGGGGTACCTGCTGGAAACGCCTACCCTGGAGTGGTTCTACCAGCACTATGCGCCGCAGCCGGAGCAGCGTCTGGACTGGCGTGTGTCGCCCTTGCTGTCGACGGTGCGCGAGCCATTGGCGCCGGCGTACCTGTTCGTGGCCGAGTACGATCCGTTGCATGACGAAGGGCTTGCCTACCGAGACTGGCTGGTGGCGGGGGGGACCGAGGTGACGTTTGCTCGGGTCGAGGGGCTGACCCATGACTTCTTGCGCATGTCCGGGATCGTGGGGCAGGTGGGGGAGATTTATCAGGATGTGGGGGGCTGGCTGAAGAAGGTTGGGGGGTGAGTTACCGTTGGAATCGCTGGGGCGCAAAGCGCCCCCAGCATTCGTCACGAACTACGCACCCGCCGCCCCAGCACATCGACCAAGCGGTCGATCTCGGCCTCGGTGTTCAGCAGCCCAGGCGCGGTACGCACCACCGGCCCGGCATCACGCGACACGGCATCGACGACAATGCGCTGGCTGTTGAGATACCCGGCCACGTCATCCGCATCCTGGCCCTTGACCCTGAAAAAGGTAAACCCAGCCGAGTACTGGGCACTGCGCGGCGTCACCAGTTCGACCGCTTCAACCGCTTCAAGACGCTGCTTGAGGTAGTCATTGAGCCCATGAATACGCGCCTGGATATTCGCCTTGCCCTGCTGCAGGTGCAGCTCGAATGCCTTGCCCAGCGCCCAGCGGTGCTCAAAGGCATGGTAGCCGCCTGGGGTCATGACGGTGGCGAAGTCTTCATTCTCGGAAAACGTGGCAATGGTCGGGTTCAGCTGCTTGAGCTCGGTGGAGGCCGCGCAGATGATCCCGGTGCCACGTGGTCCGAACATCCACTTGTGGGTGCCGGCGATGAAGTAGTCGCAGTTCAGGTCGGCAAAGCGCATGTCCTCAACGCCAAAGCCATGTACCCCGTCGATCACGTAAATAATGTGGTCGTTCTCATCGCGCTGGCGATTGACCTCGCGTACCAGTGCGCCAATCTCACCCACCGGCAGCTTCACACCACTACCCGAATGGACCCAGGTCATGCCCAGTACCCGCGTCTTGGCGCTGATGGCCGCAGCCAGGGTGCCGAGTACCTGGTCGGTGCTGACCTGTGACGGGTTCTCGAACAGGCGCAAGCGGCGCACCGGCGTGCCATCGCGGGCAGTGCGGAAACTCATCGTCTGGCGCGCCGCCGAATGCTCGTGCACGGTGGTGAGAATTTCCTGCCCAGGTGCAAGCTTCAGGCCGCCATAGATCAGGCCCAGGCCTTCCGTGGTGCTGCCGGTCAGGGCGATCTGTCGGGGGTTTACCTCAAGGTAGCGACCGGCCCATTCACGCACTGCGGCCTCGTGCTTCCACTCCGCCTGGCTGTCCCAGTCAACCCTGCGCGCCGGGTGGCGGTCGAAGCTCGCACGCAAGGCCTCGATGGCCTCGCGCACCGGCTTTGGGTGTGACGTGATCAGAAAGTTGGCGAAGTGCGCGTAGGCGGGGTCCAGGTCGAACAGGCCGCGAAAGGCGGCCCAGGCGTCGCTGCCAGCGGGTGGTAATGGCGCGGCCTGAGCGCCCGGCAGCAACTGGCTGGCCAAGGGCAGGGCAGCGGCCAGCAGGCCTGCCTGCTTGAGGAAGGTACGGCGGTCGTTCATGAAGGCGCTCGCAGGGTTATCGGGACGAAGTGGTGGCGGGTTGCGCGGCGTGCTGCACCTGCTCCCACACCCGCAGGAAGTTGCCGCCCCAGAGCTTGGCGATATCGGCCTCGGAATAGCCCCGGGTGATCAGTTCGGCAGTGACGTTGCGCGCTTCGCTTGCGTCGTGCCAACCGTCGATGCCGCCGCCTTCATTGAAGTCCGAGCTCAGCCCCACATGGTCGATGCCGACCTTGCGCACCGTGTAGTCGATGGCGTCGCCGAAGTCTTTGAGCGTGGCCGGTGGCTCTTCGTCGAGGATGCCGTACAACGCGTTGGCGTACTGGCCCACCTTCTGCTCGGGCCAGCCGGCGATGACCGGGTCACCCGGCATCAGCGCGTAGTTGAGGTTGGCCAGCGGCGGCAAGTCGTAGCGGGCGCGCAGGGCGTTGAGTTTGTCCTGGGTTTTCGCGCTCAGTGGCTTTAGGTAGGTGGAGAAGGCCACCAGTTGAATCACGCCGCCGCTGTCCTTGATCAGTTGCATTTCCTTGTCGGACAGGTTGCGGGCAATGTCGACCATGGCGCGTGGCGCAGAGTGCGACGCCACCACCGGCGCGCGGCTGAGGCTGACCGCCTGGGTCAGTGCCTTGCTCGACATCTGCGACACATCGATGATCACACCCAGGTCGTTAAGCCGCTGTACGGCGCGTTTGCCAACCGGCGAAAGGCCGTCCAAAGCATCGGCGGTGTCATTGAAGAACGGCAACGGGCGCGAAGAGTCTGCCCAGCTGTTGTTGCCCACGTAGCTGAAGCCGAACATGCGCACGCCGCGGGCGGCCCAGCGGTCGAGCTGGTCGATATCGTCGCCCAGGGCATAGGCATTGAGCATGCTGAGGAACACCGCGAACTTGCCTTCGCCGTGCAGGCGTCGCATGTCTTGCGGGGTGTAGGCGATACCGACCTGTTCGGGGAAGTCGCGGACCATGGCGTCGATGGCGTTGTAGCGCACGTCCTGGGTGTGGCGTGCGGCTTCGACGAAGCCTGCGGTCGGCCGGTGCGGGCCATCGTCGCCGGTCCACGATTCGGGCCAGGCGAAGATCGTCAGCGCGGCGCCAGACAGCCGCCCGCGGGCGGCCTTGGCCAGGTCGAAGCGGCCATTGCCATCCTTGTCGGCCTCGCTGCCTTCAGTGCCGAAAGTCAGCGGCAGGGTGACATGGCTGTCGAACGAGATGATGCGTTCCTGCAGGTCGTTGGCCTGGCGCACCACCTCTCTGGAGTAGCCGGCCGGCGTGGTGAAGTAGTGCCAGGCGGTAAACCCAGCACCTGCGGTCACGGCCGCGGCCAGGCTGATAAACAGGGCTTTTTTCCAGCGTGGAGTCGTCATCTTGGTCTCAGTAGGTTCACCGTCGAGGGATGGGCACAGAGGCCGCCGCTACCTGGAGTGAACGAGCCCACCCCGTGGAAATTTAGCCAGCCGTGGCGGCGCCCCTGCGTCGGCAGCGGTAAATTTCGCGGTGTGGACAACGTTCTAGCCTTGGACGGGCTGTGCTCCACGGCCGCAATAAATGCACAGGTAGTTGCAATGACGATTTCTCGACGCGGGTTCATCGCCGGTGTGGCATTGACGGGCGTGGTGGTGCCCGGTGCGTTGTATGTACAGCGCCAGCGGGCCGCCGAGGCGTTTCCGGAAACCCCCGGCGAGGCGGTCGTCGAACGGGCTGATACGCACCTGCAGCAGTTGGGTGACACCTTGCGCGGGATCTGGCGCTGGACCTTGCAGGGCAAGGACGCGGGCCTGCAAGGGTTGCCTGAGGGCGAGCTGGAGCTGTTCCTGGATGTTGCGCCCAGTGGGCGGGCGTTGCGCGGCTACTTGGATACCCCTGAGCGCCTACGCAGCGATGAACAGCCGCGTTACCGTGTGGTGGGCGACCTGCTGGCAGACAAACCGGGCACTTTACGCTGGCGCTTGTTCTCGAGCCGGCCAGGTGAGGTGCAGGCCCGCTACGAATGCCATATCGTCATCGACGAGGTCTGGGGCCGCTTCGGCAATGCCGGGCCCGCGACCCTCAACGGGCGCATTGCGCCACTGGACCGAGCGTTGTCGTTGCCGGTGCAAGACAACCACTTTCTGGCGCTGAAACACACCTTCCCCGAGGCGCGCGAGCGCACGCCGTTAAGCCCGCAACTGCTGGCCTGGTTGATCACCCCGGAGCACCGACTGTTCCACCAGTTGTGGCATTCCTCGCGTGACAAATGGCACAAGCTGGACAAAGACAAGCAAGCCGCCCTGCGCGGCTTGGGCTGGCAGCCGGGGCCGCGTGATCGGGAGCGTGACGCGCGCGGCCGGCACAAGGATCGCAACGGTTCGGGTGAGGATTTCTTTTTCATGCACCGGCACATGCTTGGCAGTGCCCGCGGCTTGCAGGACCTGCCTTCATGGACGCGGTTTCCGCAGCCACAACCGGAGCTTGAGCGCGACCGTGCCGGGTTCGCCCGCTATTGGGACAACCATGACGGCAACGCCTTGCCGCCCACCTGGTTGGCGAGTGGTGATGCGGAATACACCCAGTGGGTGCGCGACATCAAGCACCCGGATACCTACCATGGCAACTTCCAGGTCTGGGAGTCGCGTTACAGCGACCCGGACTACCTGAGCACACTGACCCTGGGCCAGTTCGGTTCAGAGGTGGAGCTGGGCCTGCATGACTGGCTGCACATGCGCTGGGCTTCGGTGCCGCGTGACCCGGCCAACGGCATGCCGGTGCCGACGGCGCGCACGCCTGACGACTTTGCAGCGCGTTGGTTTGCGGCCGAAAACGACTTTCTGGGTGACCCGTTTTCATCCCATGTAAACCCGGTGTTCTGGCACTTTCATGGCTGGATCGATGACCGCATCGAGGACTGGTTCCGCGCCCATGAGCGGGTTCACCCCGGCGAGGTGCGGCGCCTGGAAGTCAATGGCGTGCCTTGGTTTGCGCCAGGGCGCTGGGTCGAAGTGTCGGACCCTTGGCTAGGGCCTGACACCCATGGTTGCTCGACGGTGCCGGGCTTGCGGCCGGGGCGCAGCGTCGAGATGGACCCGGAGACGATGAAGCTGGCTTTGCGCATCATCTACAGCGATGAAGACCTGTTCGGCAAGTTGCGACCGAAGGTGCCCCAGCGGCCTTGGTATGCGCGCAATCTGAAGGTGGCGCAGCGGTCGCTTTGAGGGGGATTGGGGATGGGATCGGGGTGTAGGGCGAGGGATTTTCGGTGGGTTTTAGATCGAGCGCCGCCCAAGGGCCGAGCGCCAATGGCTCAGGACTAATTGGCCCAAAACAGATGGAGCAGCCTTGTGCTGCGATGCGCCGCGCGGGCGGCGCTCGATCTCGAACCCGCAGCAAATCCATCGCCCTACACTAGCGCTCAACCTTCCACCCACCCCCCAACGCCTTGTACAGCGCCACACTCCCTTGCAGCCGTGCCAAGCGCAGCTGCGCCTGCTGATCCTGGGCCAGGTACAGGGTGCGCTGGGTTTCAAGCACGCTGAGCAGGGTCTCGGCGCCCGCGCCATAGCGCTGCTGGGCCAGCTCGAAAGCCAGGCGCGCCTCCTGTACCTCCTCGTCCTGCCACCGGCGTTGGCGGTCCACGCCGTGAATCGCATTGAGCGCTTTCTCGACATCGGCGAAACCGGCCAGGATGCTGCCTCGGTACGTCTCCAGCAACTCAGCTTGTTCGGCCTCGGCCAGGTCGCGAGAAGCGCGCAGCCGGCCGTTGTTGAAGATCGGCGCGACCAGCCCGGCGCTGAGGGTATAAAAAGAGCTGTCGAGCACATGAGCAAAGGTATTGGCGCCACTGCCCAGGTTGGCCCCTAGGGTCAGCTTGGGCAGCATCGCTGCCCTGGCCACCTGTACGTTGGCGCTGGCCGCTGCCAGCCGCGCTTCGGCGGCGGCGATGTCGGGGCGACGGGCCAGCAGTTCGCTGGGGACGCCGCTGCCAATGGACGGCCACTGCAGCGCATCGAACGCTTCACGGCTGGGCGGCAGGGCCTGCACCGGGTCGCCGAGCAGCGTCGCCAAGGTGACCCGGCTGTCTTGCCACTGCTGTTCGAGCAACGGCACTTGCCGCTCCTGGGCAGCCACCAGGCTGCGCTGTTGGGCCAGTTCCAGGCGTGTGGCCGAGCCGGTGCGCTGGCGGGCTTCGACCAGGCCCAGCACGTCACGTGCATTGCGCAGGTTGAGCCGAGCGATGTTCAGTTGCGCTTCCAGGGCCAGGCCTTGCAGGTAGCTGTCGGCCACGGCGCTGACCAAGGTCAGCTCGACCGTCTGCCGGTCGAAGCGGCTGGCATCGAGGCTGCGCAAGGCACTGGCCCGTGCTGCGCGCAGGCCACCCCAGAAGTCGATCTCGTAGCTGGCGCTGAGTTTCAGGTCGAACGCGGTGCTGGTGCGTTCGCTGCTGCTGACGTCCAGTTGGTCGTTGCCTTCACCTTTCAACAGCCGCTGGCGGCTGCCATCCAGGCCCAGGTTCAGTTCGGGCAGCAATGGCGCGCCAGCGATGACGGCCTGGGCCTGGGCCTGGCGTACACGCGCCGTGGCGGCCGCGAGGTCATAGGCGTTGAGCCGGGCGCGCTCGACCAGGCGGTCCAGCTCGCTGCTGGCAAACGCGCGCCACCACTGTGCTGACGGCAGCTGGGTGGATGACGGCGCGGCCTCGCCTTGCCAGGCGTGCGGCGCGGCAATTCCGCTGTCAGGCGTGGGCGGCGTGTTGCAGGCGGCAAGGCTCAGGCACAAGGTCAACAGGCTGATACGGCTTGGCAAGGTCATGGATTATTCGCTGGTAAGGGCTTTGACCGGGTCGAGTCGGGCGGCTTTGCGGGCCGGCATGAAGCCGAACACGATGCCGGTGACGACAGCGCAGGCGAACGCGCCGAATATGGCTGGCAGGGCGAATGCCACCGCAACCTCGGCCAGCATCAGGGCGCCGCCGATGGCCAGGGCCAGGACGACTCCGGCCACGCCGCCAACCATCGAGAGCATTATGGCCTCGCTGAGAAACTGCCGCAGGATGTCGCGCTGGCGAGCGCCGGTGGCCATGCGGATGCCAATCTCACGAGTACGCTCGCGCACGGTCATGAGCATGATGTTCATGACTCCGATGCCGCCCACCAACAATGAGATCGCGGCAATCGCCCCCAACATCAGCGACAAGCTGTTCTGCGTGCGTGCTTCGGCCTGGATCAGTGCTGCGTCGTTGGTCAGCTCGAAATCCTGACGGCCCTGGTGACGCTGGCGCAGCAGGTGATCAATGGCCACTTCGGCTTCGTTGACCCGGGTGGAGTCGTGCGCGGCGACGGCGATGTAGTCTGGGTCGCGCTGGCCGAACAGGCGGATAGCCGCGGCGGAGTAGGGCACCGCGATGCGCCCGTCGCTGTCCTGGTCGCCGGAACTGGCGCCTTTACCGGCCAGAATGCCGACGACTTGGAACGGCACATTGCCGATCAGGATGTATTGCCCCAGCGGGTCGCGCCCAGGGTCGAGCATCTTTTCCCGCACCTTCTGGCCGATCACCGCCACAGGCGCGGCACTGGCTTCGTCGGCCTCGGTGTAAAAGGTGCCCTCGACCGCCGGCCAGTTGAAGATCTCCGGGAACCAGATGTTGTTGCCGCCGACATAAAACTGCTGGCTGTTGTTGCCGTGGCGCACCATCAGTTTGTCGCCGATCACCGGCATGACGTGCTTGACCTGTGGCAGCTCGCCGATGGCCGCGACGTCGTCGAGGGTGATGGTGCCGGCCTGTTCACCCAGCGTTGCCGGCTTGCCATTGAGGTAGAGCACGTTCGAGCCAAACGCCGCCATTTGCGCCATGACCTGGCGCTTGCTGCCTTCGCCGACGGCCAGCATGACCACCACCGAGGCTACCCCGATGACGATGCCGAGCAGGGTCAGGGCGGTGCGAAAACGGTTGACCCACATCACTCGCCAGGCGGCCTGCAGGGCTTCGACCAGTTCACCTTTCCAGGCCCCGCGCAGGGTGGCGCCGCGGCCCAGGCGCTGGCGCAGGTCGTCGGCCTGCAGCCCTTGGCGTGTGGGGGGCGGTGGCTGCTCGGCGGCCGAATCGCTGATGATCAGGCCATCGCGGATTTCAATGACCCGCTGCGCCCGCGCCGCCACGTCGCGGTCGTGGGTAATCAGGATGATCACATGGCCCTGGCTGGCCAGTTCGTCGAGCAGCGCCATGACTTCGGTGCCGCTGTGGCTGTCGAGCGCGCCGGTGGGTTCGTCGGCGAGGATGATGTGGCCACCGTTCATCAGTGCCCGGGCAATCGATACGCGTTGTTGCTGGCCGCCGGACAACTGGTGCGGGCGGTTGCCCGTGCGGCTGGCCAGGCCCAGGCGGGTGAGCAGGGCGGTGGCGCGCGCGTGCCGCTCGCTGGCGGCGATACCGGCATAGATGGCCGGCATCTCGACGTTCTCCTGGGCCGAGCCCGAAGGGATCAGGTGGTAGCCCTGGAAGACGAAGCCAAAGGCTTCACGGCGTAACCAGGCCAGTTCGTCGCTGTCCAGCTCGGCCACGTCCTTGCCCGCAAAGTGGTAGCTGCCAGCGGTTGGCCGGTCGAGGCAGCCGAGGATGTTCATCAGCGTCGATTTGCCGGAGCCGGAGGCGCCGACGATGGCGACGAACTCGCCGGGGTGGATGCTCAGGCTGATGCCCTGGAGGATGTCGACCTTGGGGGTATCGACGCCGCCGTAGGATTTACGGATGTCGATCAGTTCGATCAGGGGCGTAGTCATTCAACCTCCGCTGACGCTGGGGGCGCCGATCACCAGGCGCTCGCCTTCGCTGAGGCCGTCAAGTACCTGCACCCGCAGCCGGTCGCTCAGGCCGGTCTGGACCTGGCGCTGTTCCACTTCGCCTTTGCTGTTGAGTACCCGGGCGAGGCGCAAGCCATTGTTGTCGTCCAGTGCGGCAAGCGGCACGGTCAGCACTTGGCTGGCCTGGCCGGCGACAAAGAACACCTGCGTGGTCATCTCGGCCATCAGGGCGCCATCCGGGTTGTCGACATCCAGCAGCACGGTGTACTGCACCACCTGGCTGCCGGTGGTGCCATTGGTGGCGCTGGTCGGGCTGCCGCCGCCCTGGCTGCTCTGGTCCAGCGGTTTAGGCGGGATCGGCAGGATCTGCCGGACCGTGCTGGTCCAGCGGCGCTTGCCGCCGGCCAAGGTGGTGAAGTAGGCGGTCATGCCGGGCTTGACCTTGCCGATGTCGGCTTCCGACACCTGGGCCCAGACGGTCATTGGCGAAAGCCTGGCGATGCGCAGGATCAGAGGGGTCTGCTGTTGGGCATTGAGGGTCTGGCCTTCTCGGGCATCGACCGCTACCACGGTGCCGTCCATGGGGGCATAAATGCGCGTGTAGCCCAGTTCCGCCTCGTCGCTGCGCAGGTTGGCCTGGGCCTGACGAATCTGCGCCTGGAACATGTCGATGCGGGCCTGAGTCACCTTGAGCTGGGCATCGGCCGTCTGCACGTCTTCGTCACGGGTCGCACCGGCGGCCGCCAGGTCACGCTGGCGCTTGAGCTGCTGCTGGGCCAGTTGAAACTGTGCACGTTGCTCGGCCAGTTGTGCCTTGAGGTTGTCGATCGAGTAACGCCCGGCATCGAGCCTGGCTTGCTGGGTGGACGGGTCGATCTCTACCAGCAGTTGGCCTTTGCGTACCTGGTCACCGGCTTCAACGTGCAGCTTGTGGATCTGCCCGGAAGCCTGGGCGCCCACGTCGACGTAGCGCCGCGGCTGCAGGGTGCCCAGGGCAGTCACGCTGCTTTCGATGTCGGCACGGGTGACGGCGACTGTGCTGATCGGCTGCGCGCCAAAGGGCAGGGTCTTCCAGGCCAGCAAACTGCCCAGGCTCAGCAGGGCCAAGCCACTGAGCAGTAGCCGACGGCGGGTGTGGGGTAAACGTCGCATGCAGACTTCCAGCCAGGAGTGAAGGCCACGCGCAGCGCAAAAGCGGCGCGCACTGAGGTCCCAGATAGACGAAGGCTAGCGGGCGGGATTTAGCGTACAGGGCAGGGGGATGTCGTGTTGCTGAGAATAATTATAATTTGTAAGATCGCACGTTGACATCACTTCGGTCCTGCACAGCTTTGTGAAAAGGCTTTCAGAAAAAGCAGCAGGGCCCTCTCAGGTAACGTCGTGGAACATTACTATCGCGAACTGGTGGGCTTCCTTTCAGCGCGCCTGGGCAGTCGTCAGGCGGCCGAAGACGTTGCGCACGATGCTTATCTGCGGGTGCTGGAGCGTACCGATGCGGAACGGATCGAGCACCCGCGTGCCTTTCTGTACCGTACCGCGCTCAACCTGGTGGTCGACCGTCACCGGCGGCATCAGGTTCGCCAGGCCGAGCCACTGGAGGTGCTCGACAGCGACGAGCGTTGGCACAGCCCGGCGCCCACCCATGACATGCAGCTCGATCAGCGCCTGGCATTGATGCAGCGCGCCCTGGATGAGCTGGGAAAGGTCTGCCGCGACTGCTTCCTGTTGCGCAAGCTCGATGGCCTGTCGCATCAGCAGATTGCCGAGCACCTGGGGGTGTCACGCAGTGTGGTGGAAAAGCACATCGTCAATGCCATGAAGCACTGCCGTGTGCGCATGCGCGAGTGGGAATCCTGAAAGTCTGGTGAAAGAGGAATGAAAATTCCGTCAAGCATCGACTTGATTTATGCAGGTTTCCCGACAACTATCTAGGTAGACCCCAGCCAGGCAAAGCTTTGGCGATTGCCGTTACTGGCGCAGTATGGTCAGGGAGTGTCCCTTTTTACCTAACTGCCCAGGTCCGAAAATGGCAAACAAGACCCTGCGCATCCTCATCGCCGACGAGCACCCCAGCCAGCGCTTGCAGCTGGAAAAGTTGCTCAATGGCCTGGGCTACTACCGGATTGCGCCCGTGGACAGCTTCGAGGAGCTGCAACGCCTGGTGCAATCTGCCTTGCAGCCCTTTCATCTGTTGCTTGGCAACATCGAACTGGCCAGCCACGTCGGCGTCGACCTGGCGCGTTTCTGCCGGGTGAGTACGCAAATCCAGCACGCCCTGCTTTACCACTCCCAGCAGTTGCAAGTGCCTTCGGTGCCGCAAACCGAGCGCCAATCCGTGAGCGTGAGCCTGCCGCAAGCGCCCGATAACGAGGCACTGGAATCGTTCATGGCGATCATCGATGCGCCGCTTTTGGTCGGCAAGCTGCCCCTGCCAGCTGCCGTGCCCGCCAGCGCGCTGCACCCGCGCCCGCGGGTGAACTTCGCGCACACGGTCTTCAGCCGCTAGCGCCGATGTGGGCGGGGCAAGGGGGCAGCTATTTGCTATCCTCTTGCCCTTTGCCGATCTGCGGACTCTGCCATGACTGCCATCGATACCGCTCGCCCGCCACGGTTCAGCCGTGGCGACCACCGGACCTTGGGCCTGGCGGCACTGGGTGGCGCGCTGGAAATCTACGATTTCATCATCTTCGTGTTCTTCGCCCTGACCCTCAGCAAGCTATTTTTCCCGCCAGAAATGCCTGAATGGCTGCGCTTGCTGCAAAGCTTCGGGATCTTCGTCACCGGTTACCTGGCGCGGCCACTGGGCGGTATCCTGATGGCGCATTTCGCCGATCATCTGGGGCGCAAGCGGGTGTTCAGCCTGAGCATCCTGATGATGGCCCTGCCGTGCCTGCTGATCGGTGTGATGCCGACGTACGCCGATATCGGCTATGCCGCGCCGTTGATCCTGCTGGCGCTGCGCATTCTGCAGGGGGCGGCTGTCGGCGGCGAGGTGCCCAGTGCCTGGACGTTCGTCGCCGAGCATGCGCCACCTGGGCGACGGGGCTATGCCCTGGGCTTCTTGCAGGCTGGGCTTACCTTCGGTTACTTGCTGGGCGCACTGACGGCCACGCTGCTGGCGCAGGTGTTCACCCCCGAAGAAATTCTCGACCATGCCTGGCGCTACCCCTTCCTGCTGGGTGGGGTGTTTGGCGTGATAGGCGTGTGGCTGCGCCGGTGGCTCAGTGAAACGCCCGTGTTCCTGGCCCTGCGCGAGCGCCAGGAGCAGCCGGTGGCGTTTCCGCTGCGGCGCGTGCTGGGCGAGCATCGCCGGGCGCTGATCCCAGCGGCGCTGCTGACCTGTGTGCTGACGTCGGCGGTGGTGGTGCTGGTGGTGATTACGCCGACGGTGATGCAACAGCGTTTTGGCATGACTGCCGGGCACACCTTTGCCCTCAGCAGTGCGGGCATTGTCTTCCTTAATATCGGTTGTGTGCTGGCCGGCCTGCTGGTCGATCGCCTGGGCGCCTGGCGTGCCCTGATGATCTACAGCCTGCTGCTGCCGCTGGGCATCGGTGTGTTGTATGCAAGCCTAGTGGGCCAGTGGGGCGCAACGTGGCTGGCTTATGCCGTGGCAGGGCTGTGCTGTGGCGTGGTGGGCGTGGTGCCGTCGGTGATGGTCGGGCTGTTCCCTGCGCAGATTCGGGTGTCGGGCATTTCCTTCACCTATAACGTCGCCTATGCCCTGTGGGCCAGCACCACGCCGCTGGCGCTGATCGCCTTGATGCCGTGGAGCCCATGGGTGTGTGTCGGATTTTGTCTGATCATGGGCATGGTGGGGCTGCTCACTGCCCTGTACTTCGGGCGTCGCGAGCCCTTGGCGTTTGCGGCGGAGCCCATGCCAATCATGTGCGGTGACAAATGAGCCAGTAGCGGCTGGCAGGTGGTGAGGCAGACTTCCGGGTGGGGGCTATTGGAATAACCTATTAGCCAAATTTAACCTGGAAGGTTAATTTCTCATGGAAAAGAGAACGCCTCACTGTCCGCTGCAGCGGATAAGGGGATTGGTAAGTGCTGGACGTATCAGCCCGACTACCGCCTCGTTGCGAGACGCCCAGGCACTGGGGATGGAATACCCGGATATGCTCGATGTCATCAATGGCTTGGAGCGCAGAGACTTTTACAAAAGCATGACCAGCTACGTTGATCATCGCGTTTGGCAGGATGTTTATCGTCCGCTTACGGTCAAGGGGTACGTGTACCTCAAACTGTCTGTGGTGGACGACGTTCTCATCGTGTCTTTCAAGGAGATGTAACCATGAGATGTCCAATCTGCTGCGGTGCGGAGCTTGCGCCCGACACTCAGGACATGCCCTATCGATACAAGGGTGAAGCGACCCTTATTCCGAATGTCAGTGGCGACTACTGTGCTGCCTGTGGTGAGGCAGTGCTGAGCCATGATGAAGCTTTGCGCATCAGTGACCTGATGTCGGCGTTCAATCGCCAGGTCAACGCTGCGGCGGTCGACCCGGGTTTCATCGTCTCAGTGCGCAAGAAATTCGATCTCGACCAGCGTGAAGCAGGGGAGATTTTCGGGGGTGGCGTCAATGCGTTCTCCCGTTACGAAAACGGTAAAACCAGGCCACCCGTGGCGTTGGTCAAGCTGTTCAAACTGCTGGATCGCCACCCGGAACTGTTCGAAGAAGTACGCACTGCCTGATGCGGGTAGGCAGCAAAAAGCCCCCGGCTCTGACGAGGCGGGGGCTTTTTAGTGCCGCAAGGGCAGGGGGCCTTACATGTTCGGGTAGTTCGGCCCGCCGGCGCCTTCAGGGGTTACCCAGGTGATGTTCTGGGCGGGGTCCTTGATGTCGCAGGTCTTGCAGTGCACGCAGTTTTGCGCGTTGATCTGGAAGCGCTTGCTGCCGTCATCCTGGCTGACCACTTCGTACACGCCGGCAGGGCAGTAACGCTGGGCCGGCTCGTCGTACAGCGGCAGGTTGCTGGCGATCGGGATGTTCGGGTCGGTCAGCTTCAGGTGGCAGGGTTGTTCCTCTTCATGGTTGGTGCTGGAGAGGAATACCGAGCTGAGCTTGTCGAAGCTGAGCTTGCCGTCCGGTTTCGGGTAGTCGATCTTTTTCGAGTCGGCTGCGAGCTTGAGGCAGGCATAATCCGGCTTGGTGTCGTGCAGCGTGAAGGGCAGCTTGCCGCCGAACCAGTTCTGGTCAACATAGTTGAATGCCGCACCGAGCAGTGGGCCGAACTTGTGCATGGCTGGGCCAAAGTTACGGCTGGCGAACAATTCTTCGTGGAGCCAGCTGGCCTTGAACGCGGTGACGTAGCCATTGAGCTGGTCGCCGCCCTCGCTACCGGCGATCAAGGCGTCGGCAACGGCTTCAGCGGCAAGCATGCCGGACTTCATCGCCGTGTGGCTGCCCTTGATCTTGGCCACGTTCATGGTGCCCAAATCGCAACCGATCAGCGCACCGCCGTTGAAGACCATCTTCGGCAGTGAGTTGATGCCGCCTTTGGCCAAGGCGCGGGCGCCGTAGCTGATGCGCTTGCCGCCTTCAAGGTACTGCTTCATCACCGGGTGGTGCTTGAGGCGCTGGAACTCATCGAACGGCGACAGGTAGGCATTGCTGTAGGACAGGTCGACGATCAGGCCCACCACCACCTGGTTGTTTTCCAGGTGATAGAGGAACGAACCACCGGTGTTTTCGGCGCTCATCACGTCCAGCGGCCAGCCTGCGGTGTGCACCACCAGGCCCTGCTCGTGCTTGCTTGGGTCGATTTCCCAAATTTCTTTGAGGCCGATGCCGTAGTGCTGGACGTCGGACTCGCTGTCGAGGTTGAAGCGCTTGATCAGCTGCTTGCCGATATGGCCGCGGCAACCTTCGGCGAACAGCGTGTACTTGGCGCGCAGTTCCATGCCAGGGGTGTACAGGCCGTCTTTCGGGTTGCCTTCGCGGTCGACACCCAGGTCGCCGGTGACGATGCCACGCACCACGCCGTTTTCATCGAACAGCGCTTCCTGGGCAGCGAAGCCTGGGTAGATTTCAACGCCCAGGTTTTCGGCCTGCTGGGCCAGCCAGCGGCACAGGTTGCCCAGGGAGATGATGTAGTTGCCGTGGTTGTGCATGGTCTTGGGCACGAACAGGTCGGGGACCTTGGTCGAGCTGCCTGCATCCTTCAGCACATAGATATCGTCGCGCTTGACCTCGGTGTTCAGCGGCGCGCCGAGTGCCTTCCAGTCAGGGAACAGTTCGTTCAGTGCGCGCGGCTCGAACACCGCGCCGGAGAGGATGTGCGCACCGACTTCGGAGCCTTTTTCGACCACGCAGACGCTGATCTCGCTACCGGCTTCGGCGGCCTTCTGCTTCAGGCGGCAGGCGGCGGACAGCCCCGCCGGGCCGGCGCCGACGATGACCACGTCGAATTCCATGTATTCGCGTTCCACTGGTTCTCTCCTACTCATCAAGGCTCGTGCTGTTGCTTTGTCTTATGGGTGTGGGGTGATCATGCGCACCGCGCTTCACGGGAGCGGAGCTGTAGCAGCGCAGAGGATGGACTACACCGTTTTGTCTTGGCCGCGCATTATATCTACACCACTTGGCGGGTCCAATACAAACGTTTGTTTGAATTTGCCGCAGGCCAGTAAAATCACAGGCGTACGGCTGGAGGGTGACCGATTTGCCGTATTGACCGGATTGGGTGTTGCGGTCAAGATACGAGCGGTTTTACGTTCGCCGTAGGCTTACCGCCGGGCGCAGGTACACCTCTAAAGACCAGGTGTGGAGTAAGGCTTTCGGGCCAATTCACGGTATGTAGTGGAGTTTACACGCCACCACAGAAAATGACCCGCGGGTATTTGCCGCAAGCGTCGCGACAAGACTGCTCGGTCACCTTGAAGTTTGCTTCTCCCGGTACGTTTTTAGAGGTGCCCTTGTACCCACGCGCATCGCCGGGCATGTCCCCAGGCGACTTTCTATTCACCGGAGAGTAACGAGGAATCCATGAAGGTTCTTGTAGCTGTCAAACGAGTGGTCGACTACAACGTCAAGGTTCGCGTCAAAGCGGACAACTCCGGCGTCGACCTTGCAAACGTCAAGATGTCCATGAACCCCTTCTGCGAAATCGCCGTTGAGGAAGCCGTACGCCTGAAAGAGAAGGGCGTTGCGACCGAGATCGTCGTCGTTTCCGTCGGCCCGACCACTGCCCAGGAGCAGCTGCGTACTGCGCTGGCACTGGGTGCCGATCGTGCCATTCTGGTCGAAGCCGCTGATGAGCTGAATTCGCTGGCCGTGGCCAAAGCGCTGAAAGCCGTTGTCGACAAAGAGCAGCCACAGCTGGTCATTCTCGGCAAGCAGGCCATCGACAGCGACAACAACCAGACCGGCCAGATGCTGGCTGCGCTGACCGGCTACGCCCAAGGCACCTTCGCCTCCAAGGTTGAAGTCGCTGGCGACAAGCTGAACGTCACCCGTGAAATCGATGGCGGCTTGCAGACCGTATCGCTGAGCCTGCCAGCGATCGTCACCACCGACCTGCGCCTGAACGAGCCGCGCTACGCGTCGCTGCCGAACATCATGAAGGCCAAGAAGAAGCCGCTGGAGACCGTTACGCCAGACGCGCTGGGCGTATCGCTCGCTTCCACCAACAAGACCCTGAAAGTCGAAGCGCCGGCTGCACGCAGCGCAGGTATCAAGGTCAAGTCGGTGGCCGAACTGGTCGAGAAGCTGAAGAACGAAGCGAAGGTAATCTAAATGACTATCCTGGTTGTCGCTGAATACGAGAACGGTGCTGTAGCCCCGTCCACCCTGAACACTGTCGCCGCAGCCGCCAAGATCGGTGGCGATGTGCACGTGCTGGTCGCTGGCCAGAACGTCGGCGGCGTTGCCGAATCTGCTGCCAAGATCGCGGGTGTTGCCAAGGTACTGGTTGCTGACAACGCAGCCTACGCCCACGTCCTGCCAGAAAACGTCGCGCCGCTGATCGTCGAGCTGGCAAAGGGTTACAGCCACGTGCTGGCCCCGGCCACCACCAACGGCAAGAACATCCTGCCGCGCGTCGCCGCACTGCTGGACGTCGACCAGATCTCCGAGATCATCTCGGTTGAATCGGCCGACACCTTCAAGCGCCCGATCTATGCCGGTAACGCCATTGCCACCGTGCAATCGAGCGCTGCGGTCAAGGTCATCACCGTGCGTACCACCGGTTTTGACGCCGTTGCTGCAGAAGGCGGTTCCGCTGCTGTCGAAACTGTTGGCGCTGCGCACAACGCCGGTATCTCCACCTTCGTCGGTGAAGAGCTGGCCAAGTCCGACCGCCCAGAGCTGACCGCTGCCAAGATCGTCGTTTCCGGCGGCCGTGGCATGGGCAACGGTGACAACTTCAAGCACCTGTATAGCCTGGCTGACAAGCTCGGCGCAGCCGTCGGTGCCTCGCGCGCCGCAGTCGACGCAGGCTTTGTGCCGAACGACATGCAGGTCGGCCAGACCGGCAAGATCGTCGCACCGCAGCTGTACATCGCCGTCGGTATCTCCGGCGCGATTCAACACCTGGCCGGCATGAAAGACTCCAAAGTGATCGTTGCGATCAACAAGGACGAAGAAGCGCCGATCTTCCAGGTGGCCGACTACGGCCTGGTCGCTGACCTGTTCGAAGCGGTTCCGGAGCTGGAAAAGCTGGTCTGATCCGCCTGCTTCACTTATAAAGAAGCCCGGCCCTCGTATTGAGGGCCGGGTTTTTTTATGGCCTTTTCCGATGCAGTGCTTGTCGCGGTTCCTGTCGGAGCAGCCTTGTGCTGCGAAGAGGCAGTCACAGCCACAAAAATTTGTTGGTCATGCCGGCCCTTTCGCAGCACAAGGCTGCTCCTACAGGTGCGGCGTGTACCTGATGGGCCGGGCCAAGCAATACAAGGAGTGAGCAATGGTGCTGCGTAAAGCAGGCGGGGTGCTGGCATGCATGGCGGCGTTGCTGGCGCCCGGCGCGATGGCGGCAGGCAAGTGCGAACGTTTGGTCGCGACCGGCAGCCCCGATGCGCCCCCGTATTCCTGGCAGGACCCGAAAGACCCCAAGCACCTGATCGGCGCCAATGTCGACCTGTTGCAGCAGGTGGCCAGTGAGCTGGGTGTGAAGGTGGACGTGCTGAGTGCTGGGCGACGCGATCAGGCGCTGGAGGAAGTGCGCAGTGGGCGAATGGACCTGCTGCTCGATACGCCCCTGCAGGTCGGCCAGCTGACCGCACTGGACTACATCCACCCGCCGTTGCAGTTGAACGAATACCTGGTCTGGACGCGGCATGACGCCGAGCTGGCCTTCGATGGCCCGGCAGACCTGGCCAAGTACCAGGGCAGTTTGTCTGAGCGCGCGCGTCTCACGCCGGCCTTTGAAGCGTTCGCCAAAGCCCACCTGAAGTTGCAGCCTGCGCAAAACCTGACCCAGGCATTCCAGAAACTGGTGCTGGGGCAGGTGGACTATGTGCTCGCCGGGCGCTATTCCGGCATGGCCATGACCCAGAGCCTGGGCATGAGCAACGACCTGATTGCCCGCGGCCTGCCAGTCGATCGCCCAGGGCTGTACCTGGCCGTGTCGCACAACTCGGCGTGCAATGACAGCTGGTTACGTGGGCAATTGGCGAAAAAACTGACAGAATTGCCGATCTCCGGTGCGTCCGAGGCTGTGCTGCAACGAAATGTCGAGCGCTGGAAGGCGCAGATGCAGGTGCCGCTGGACGCCCCCAAACATTAGGAAGATTGCGTGAGAATCCAACCACTATTCCTTGCTCTGGCCATGCTCGGCCTGGCGGGTTGCGCCAACGACCCGGCGCCGAACGAGCAACTGCGCATTTCCGAGCAGGCGCTGGAACAGGCCAAGGCCGTTGGCGCCACCGAGCAGGTCGAGGCGCTGAAGCTGGCCGAAGACAAGCTGGCCCGGGCCAAGACCAACATGCTTACCGAAGATTTTCGCGATGCGCGCATGCGTGCCGAGCAGGCCGAGCTGGATGCACGCCTGGCCGAGGCCCAGGTGCTGAACCAGAAGAGTGAAGAGCAGCTGCAAGTGCTGCAATCGCGGGTTACGCGCCTGCGCAAACAGCTGGAGGTGCAGCCATGATGCGCCATACACCCATGACGGCGCTGGTGTTGCTGGCGTTGACGGCAGGCTTGCACGGGTGCGCCAGCCATCGCAGCGAGGCGGCGCTGGATGAAGCCAGTGCCACCTTCCAGAAGGTAAAAGACGACTCCGACGTGCTGCGCAGTGCGCCGCGCGATGTGATTCGTGCCGGTGAATCGCTGGCGCGGGCCGAGCGCCTGTCGAGTTATATCGGCACCGGTACCGATGTGCGCCACTACGCCTACCTGAGCCAGCGCTACAGCGAAATTGCCAGCGAACATGCCAAGCTTGCATTGAACCAGGAGCGCCTGGCCAAGCTCGACCTGGAGCGCCAACGCCTACAATTGGCGCTGCGTGAAGCGAAGCTTGCCAGCGTGCAGCAGCAAGGCAAGTGGGTCGAGTCGCAGATTGCCGCATTGGCTTCGGAGCAGACGGACCGTGGCCTGGTGATGACGTTGGGCGATGTGCTGTTCGATACCGGGCGTGCCGACCTGAAGAATTCGGCCAGCCGTACGGTGCTCAAACTGGTGCAGTTCCTCCAGCTCAACCCGCGCCGTGTGGTGCGTATCGAGGGTTACACCGACAGCACCGGCGCCTCGGAAGACAACCTGAAGCTCTCGCGTGATCGTGCGCAGGCGGTGGCTGACATGCTGGTGGACCTGGGCATCGACGAAAAGCGTCTGCAGGTTGAAGGCTATGGTGACCAGTACCCGATCGAAGCCAATGCTTCGGAGCGGGGCAGGGCGCAGAATCGCCGGGTAGAAATCGTCTTTTCTGACGACAAAGGCAAGCTCGCCCCCGCGCGTTGATACCCGACCCTTGTAGGAGCAGCCTTGTGCTGCGAAGAGGCCGGTAGCAGCCCTAGAGAATTGTGCTGTTATTACCGGCCTCTTCGCAGCACAAGGCTGCTCCTACACCGATTATCGGTGAGTGGGTGAGTTCCTGCGCTGGGGTACTGTCACGCGACTGTAGTGTTGGCTATTCTGCAATCTGTCCCAGTACACTTCGCAACTGTTACGGTATTCTCTACCGTCAGTGAGTCGCACAACAATAACGAGCCCGTCCGCGCGTCGAGATATCGCCATGACCAACCTGCTGCTTTACCAGCGTATCGCCCAGCAACTGGCCGAGGACATCCGCCGCGGTGTCTACCAGCCGGGTGAGCGCGTGCCCTCCGTGCGCAAGATGAGCGCCCAGCTCAATGTCAGCCACGCCACGGTGCTGCAGGCCTATGCCAATCTTGAAGACCAGGGGCTGATCCGCGCGCGCCCGCAGTCGGGCTACTACGTTCACCAGACCCCAGCCTTGACCGCGCAAACACCGGATATCGCCCGGGTAGAGCGCCCTGGCCTGGTGACCCGGGCCAGCATCATTCAGCAGGTGTTGACCGAAGCGCGCCGCGACGGCGTGTTTCCGTTCGGTGCTGCAGTGCCTCATGTGGATTACCTGCCGGTGCGCGCCCTGCATCAGCAGATTGCCAAAGTGACCCGCTTCCATAGCCCACGTGCGTTCAGTTACATGTTCAGCCCAGGCTTCGAGCCGCTGCGCCGACAGATCGCCATCCGCATGCGCGATGCCGGTGTGCTGGTCGATCCGCGTGAAATCATCGTGACCCATGGCTGCGTCGATGCCTTGCAGATGTCGCTGCGCGTGCTGACCCGCCCGGGGGACTTGATCGCCGCCGAGTCGCCGACTTACTACGGTTTGCTGCAGTTGGCTGACCTGCTGGGCCTGAAAGTGATCGAAATTCCAAGCGACCCGTCCACCGGGATCAGCCTGGAAGCCTTGCAGTTGGCCGCCAACCAGTGGTCGATCAAGGCGTTGGTGCTGACGTCGCGCCTGAGCAACCCGCTGGGCGGCACCATCCCTGAAGAACGGCAAAAACAGTTGCTGCGCCTGGCTTCGGACTTCGATATCCAGATCGTCGAAGACGACATCTATGGCGAATTGATGTTCGAACAAGGCAAGACCAAGGCGCTGAAGGCGTTCGACCGGCTGGACCGGGTGATCTATTGCTCGAGCTTTTCCAAGACCTTGTCGCCGGGGGTGCGGGTCGGCTGGATGGTGGCGGGGCGGTACCAGGACGAAATCCAGCGCCTGCAGACCTTCACCACCCATTCGGCCTGCAGCGTGACGCAGATGGGGGTGGCCGCTTACCTGGAAAACGGCGGCTATGACCGGCACCTGCGCTACATTCGCCAGGAGTACCGCAAGAACCTCAGTGCTTACCAGTTGGCGGTGCAACAGCACTTTCCTGAAGGCACGCAGATGACCCGGCCTACCGGCGGGTTCATTCTCTGGGTGAGCCTGCCGGGGCGGGTCAATACCCAGGACCTGCATGTGCGGGCGCTGGAGCAGGGCATCAGTATCGCGCCGGGGTTGATCTTCAGTAACACCGAGCAATTCAACCACTGCATCCGGCTTAACTGCGGTATCCCGTGGAACAAAGAGGCCGAGCGGGCGGTGATTACCCTGGGGCTTTTAGCCCAGCAATTGTGCAGAGAGACTACAGGTTCACTTTTGTAGGCTTGTCAGGCGCAGGCGGAACAGGGAGCATATGCATTTTCCAGCCTGACTGCCGATGTCCATGAAACTGTTGCGCTGTATCGCTCTGAGTTTTTGCCTGGTGCCGATCTGCTGTTTCAGCGGCGTCGCCCAGGCTGCGCAGCCTGCCGGCCAGGCGCAGGCTTCCCAAACCAAACCCGTGAAAAAGCCGGTGGCCAAGCCTGTGTCGAAACAGGCGGCTGGCAAAGCTGCCAAGCCTGCCAAAAAGCTTACGGCGCACAAACCGGTCAGCAAGGCGGTGGCTACACCGTTGCCCAAGCCCGCGCTGGACCTGAGTTTGCCTGTCGACATGGTCAACGACCTTGAGCCGAATGTGGGCAGTTCGGCCACGCGACGCAAACCTTTGCTGCCGGCCATGTTCACTGAAAAGCCACAGAGCGATGAAAGCCCGTTCCAGCTCAACGGCCGCTTGATCAGCAACGAAATGCAGCTGCAACTGCGCAATGAAAGCCGCCGCGATGTGGAAGGGGCGGCAATCGAGTTTGAGTACCGCCAATAGCCAGGCAACTGACTGCTGGGTCACGGCATATTTCATCGGGCCAGCAATTTCAAACGCATGTTTGAGCGGTTACTATCCGGGGACGTTCGTCCCGTTTTGCTCCAGGGAGACCTGATTTTGGTGAAAAGCCATGAATTGCCGTGAGGGTTGCGGTGCTTGCTGCATCGCCCCGTCCATCAGCTCTGCAATGCCGCGCATGCCCCAAGGCAAGCCAGCCGGCGAGCGCTGCCTGCACCTGACCGTCGACAACCTCTGCGACCTGTTCGGCAAACCCGAGCGGCCGGCGGTGTGCGGTGGGTTCAAGGCAGACATCGAGGTGTGCGGCAGTGATCGCGATGAGGCAATCAGGATTCTCGGTTGGTGGGAGCAGATGACGGCGGCGTGACAGGCTGGATCTTCGACAATAAGGATAAAGATGATGAGATCGTTCAAGCGTATTGCACTGCTGTGTGGCATGGGTGTGTTGTTGGCGCCCGCTGCCTGGGCCGAGAACTGGCAGGTGGCCAAGGACGAGGGGGGGATCAAGGTTTCCACCAGTGAAGTGGCGGGCTCCAAGTACAAGGCCTACCGCGGCGTTACCGTGATCAAGGCGCCGCTGGCCAAGGTCGAGGCGCTGCAAGAGGACGTAGCCGGGGCGTGTGCCTGGATTCATGAGTGCAAGTCGCAGAAGCTGCTCAAGCACGAAGGTGACCAAAGCTGGACCTACACCCAGTTCAACACGCCATGGCCAGTCACCCCGCGGGACTCGGTGCTGCACATCACCACGGTCAAGGAGGCGGACGGAAGCCTGACGCGTAACCTGAAGGAAGAGCCGACCTATCTCCCGGAGGAGAAGGGGTTCGTACGGGTGGCGAAAGTCGAGGGCTTCTGGAAGTTGGTGCCCAAGGGTGACACGACAGA
Organism: Pseudomonas sp. ITEM 17296; assembly: GCF_028895205.1. NCBI lineage: Bacteria > Pseudomonadati > Pseudomonadota > Gammaproteobacteria > Pseudomonadales > Pseudomonadaceae > Pseudomonas > Pseudomonas sp. ITEM 17296. The sequence continues at coordinate 32,546 of NZ_WJRS01000027.1, forward strand.
AGTGACCTACCAGGTGCACACCGAGCCGGGCGGCAGTGTACCGGCGATGGTGGCCAACAAGTTCGTGGTCGATGCGCCGTTCAATACCCTGAAAGGGTTGCGTGAGCGGGCTGAGAAAAACTGAAGTTCAGGCGGGCTGCGGCCTTTGTGGGAGCGGGCTTGTCCCGCGAATGGGGCCGCGCGGTGCATGTCACCGGCTTTGCCGGTGTTCGCGGGGCGAGCCCGCTCCCACAGTAATCGCGCAAACTTTCAAAATTTAGGCAAGACAATTGCTCCCGCGACGCCGCATCGGTTCGAGCAAGATGGAAATAAAAAAGGCTGCCCGAGGGCAGCCTTTTTGCGTTCGGCTCGAGGAGCTTACTTGCGGTCGGTCAGGGCGACGATGTCGCGCTTCTGCTCGCCGGTGTACAGCTGGCGCGGGCGGCCAATCTTGTACGGGCTGGAGAGCATTTCTTTCCAGTGCGAGATCCAGCCGACGGTACGCGCCAGGGCGAAGATCACGGTGAACATGCTGGTCGGAATGCCGATTGCCTTGAGGATGATCCCCGAGTAGAAGTCGACGTTCGGGTACAGCGAGCGCTCGATGAAGTAAGGATCGGTGAGGGCGATCTCTTCCAGGCGCATGGCCAGTTCCAGCTGCGGGTCGTTCTTGATGCCCAGCTCGCGCAGGACTTCGTCGCAGGTCTGCTTCATCACGGTGGCGCGTGGGTCGCGGTTTTTATAAACGCGGTGACCGAAGCCCATGAGCTTGAACGGATCGTTCTTGTCCTTGGCCTTGGCGATGAAGGTGTCGATGTTCGAGACATCGCCGATTTCATCGAGCATGGTCAGTACGGCTTCGTTCGCACCGCCGTGGGCAGGGCCCCACAGTGCGGCGATACCGGCGGCGATACAGGCGAACGGGTTGGCACCCGAGGAGCCTGCCAGGCGTACGGTGGAGGTGGAGGCGTTCTGCTCGTGGTCGGCGTGGAGGATGAAGATCCGGTCCATTGCCTTGGCCAGCACCGGGCTGATCGGTTTGATCTCGCACGGGGTGTTGAACATCATGTGCAGGAAGTTTTCCGCGTACGACAGGTCGTTGCGCGGGTACATCATCGGCTGACCCATGGAGTACTTGTAAACCATCGCGGCCAGGGTCGGCATCTTGGCGACCAGGCGCACCGCGGAAATTTCGCGGTGTTGCGGGTTATTGATGTCCAGGGAGTCGTGGTAGAACGCCGACAGGGCGCCGACCACACCGCACATCACCGCCATTGGGTGAGCGTCGCGGCGGAAACCGTTGAAGAAGGACTTCAGCTGCTCGTGAACCATGGTGTGGTTTTTCACGGTGCTGACGAACTGGGCCTTCTGCTCGGCATTCGGCAGTTCGCCGTTGAGCAGCAGGTAGCAGGTTTCGAGGTAGTCCGATTGTTCGGCGAGCTGTTCGATCGGGTAGCCGCGGTGCAGCAGAATACCCTTGTCGCCGTCGATGTAGGTGATCTTCGACTCGCACGAGGCAGTCGCCATGAAACCAGGGTCGAAGGTGAAGTGACCAGTGGCCCCCAACCCGCGGACGTCGATTACATCAGGACCAACGGTGCCGGTTAAAATGGGCAGCTCGACGGGGGCAGCGCCCTCGATGACCAACTGCGCTTTTTTGTCAGCCATGTGGCCTCCTATTAATGCTTGAAATCATCAGACAGACCCCCCACGCAGGGCCCGCACCACTATAGAGGGATAAATTCAGATGTCAATTTGCCTAAAGGCTGGTTGAAACGGGGCCTGAGGCCTGATTTTTCTCGAAATTGTCGCCCATTTACGCCTTTTGCTCGCTAAAGGCAATGCGCTATTTGGGCTACCCCATCACGTTGTCATAAGCAGCCTAACTGTCTATACTCGGCACCCGACCGCCAGGGGCTTGCAAGCCCGAACTGCTGGGGGTCGCCGTTCCCTGGGTGGTGGGTACCTGACCAGTACACTTACCAACAACTTTGCCCTGTTCGCTAGGGGCTCTTCAGTGTGAAAAAAGCCGTGAAAAGCCAACGACCTGTAAACCTAGACCTAAGGACCATCAAGCTCCCGATCACCGCGTACACGTCCATTCTGCACCGTATCTCCGGCGTCATCCTGTTCCTCGGCCTGGCCATCATGCTTTATGCATTGGGCAAGTCCCTGGGTTCCGAGGAAGGCTTCGGTGAGGTGAAGGCGTGTCTGACCAGTCCGCTGGCCAAACTGGTGACCTGGGCCCTGCTGTCCGCCCTGCTGTATCACCTGGTGGCAGGTGTTCGCCACCTGATCATGGACATGGGCATCGGTGAGACGCTGGAAGGCGGCAAACTGGGCTCGAAAATCGTGATTGTCATCTCCGTGGTGGTGATCGTTCTGGTGGGAGTTTGGGTATGGTAACCAATGTCACGAACCTGTCGCGTTCGGGCCTCTATGACTGGATGGCACAGCGCGTCTCTGCGGTCGTTCTCGCGGCTTACTTCCTCTTCCTGATCGGTTACGTCGTAGCCCACCCAGGTATCGACTATGCCCAGTGGCACGGTCTGTTCTCCAACAACGCGATGCGGATCTTCAGTCTGCTGGCCCTCGTTGCCCTGGGCGCTCACGCCTGGGTCGGCATGTGGACCATTGCCACCGACTACCTGACGCCAATGGCGTTCGGCAAGTCGGCAACTGCGATTCGTTTCCTGTTCCAGGCGGTATGCGGCGTTGCGATGTTCGCTTACTTCGTCTGGGGTGTGCAGATTCTCTGGGGTATCTGATCCATGGCTAGCATTCCAACTATTTCCTTCGACGCCATCATTATTGGTGGCGGCGGCGCCGGCATGCGCGCAGCGCTGCAGCTGGCTCAAGGTGGTCACAAGACTGCCGTAGTGACCAAGGTCTTCCCGACCCGTTCGCACACTGTATCCGCCCAGGGCGGCATCACCTGCGCCATCGCTTCGGCCGACCCGAACGATGACTGGCGCTGGCACATGTACGATACCGTCAAAGGTTCCGACTACATCGGTGACCAGGACGCTATCGAATACATGTGTCAGGAAGGCCCGGCTGCGGTCTTCGAGCTGGACCACATGGGCCTGCCGTTCTCGCGTACCGAAACCGGCCGTATCTACCAGCGTCCGTTCGGTGGCCAGTCCAAGGACTTCGGCAAGGGTGGCCAGGCTGCCCGTACCTGCGCCGCTTCCGACCGTACCGGTCACGCGCTGCTGCACACCCTGTACCAGGGCAACCTGAAAGCCGGCACCACCTTCCTCAACGAGTACTACGCCGTTGACCTGGTGAAGAACCAGGACGGTGCGTTCGTTGGTGTGATCGCCATCTGCATCGAAACCGGCGAAACCCTGTACATCAAGTCCAAGGCCACCGTTCTGGCTACTGGCGGTGCGGGCCGTATCTACGCCTCGACCACCAACGCCCTGATCAACACCGGTGACGGTGTCGGCATGGCCCTGCGTGCCGGTGTACCGGTGCAGGACATCGAAATGTGGCAGTTCCACCCAACCGGCATCGCCGGCGCCGGTGTACTGGTCACCGAGGGTTGCCGCGGTGAGGGTGGCTACCTGATCAACGCCCACGGCGAGCGCTTCATGGAGCGTTACGCGCCGAACGCGAAAGACCTGGCCGGCCGCGACGTCGTTGCCCGTTCCATGGTCAAGGAAATCATCGCCGGCAACGGCGTGGGCCCGAACAAGGACCACGTACTGCTGAAGCTGGACCACCTGGGCGAGGAAGTGCTGCACAGCCGCCTGCCAGGTATCTGCGAACTGTCCAAGACCTTCGCCCACGTCGACCCAGTGGTCGCGCCGGTGCCGGTCGTGCCGACCTGCCACTACATGATGGGTGGTGTTGCCACCAACATTCATGGCCAGGCCATCACCATGGACGCCGAAGGCAAGGACCACATCATTCCGGGCCTGTTCGCCGTAGGTGAAGTGGCATGTGTATCGGTCCACGGCGCCAACCGCCTGGGCGGTAACTCGCTGCTCGACCTGGTCGTGTTCGGCCGTGCTGCCGGCCTGCACCTGGAGAAGGCGCTGACCGAAGGCGTCGAGTACCGCGATGCCAGCGACACCGACGTCGATGTTGCCCTGAACCGCCTGAACAAGCTCAACGAGCGCACCACTGGCGAAGACGTGGCAAGCCTGAAGCGCGAGCTGCAAAGCTGCATGCAGAACTACTTCGGTGTATTCCGTACTGGCGAATACATGCAGAAGGGTATCGAGCAGCTGGCTGGCCTGCGTGACCGCATCGCCAACGTGAAGATCAACGACAAGTCCCAGGCCTTCAACACCGCGCGTATCGAAGCGCTGGAGCTGCAGAACCTGCTGGAAGTTGCCGAAGCTACCGCCATTGCGGCCGAAGCCCGTAAAGAGTCGCGCGGTGCTCACGCCCGTGAAGACTTCGAAGACCGTGACGACGAAAACTGGCTGTGCCACACCCTGTACTACCCGGGTGAGAAGCGCGTTGCCAAGCGCGGCGTCAACTTTGCGCCGAAGACCGTGCCGGCCTTCGAGCCTAAAATCCGGACTTACTAAGGGTGGCTGCTATGTTGAAAGTCGAAGTTTATCGTTACAACCCCGACACCGACTCGGCGCCCAAGATGGAGTCGTTCGACGTCGATACCGGCGGCAAGGACCTGATGGTCCTGGACGTACTGGCACTGATCAAGGAAAAGGACGAGGGTTTCTCGTACCGTCGCTCCTGCCGTGAAGGCGTGTGCGGTTCCGATGGCATGAACATGAACGGCAAGAACGGCCTGGCCTGCATCACCCCGCTGTCGGGCGTGGTCAAGGGCAACAAGCTGGTGCTGCGCCCGCTGCCGGGCCTGCCGGTCATTCGTGACCTGGTCGTCGACATGAGCATCTTCTACAAGCAGTACGAGAAGGTGAAGCCGTTCCTGCAGAACGACACCCCGGCTCCGGCCATCGAGCGTCTGCAGTCGCCAGAAGAGCGTGACAAGCTGGACGGTCTGTACGAGTGCATCCTGTGCGCTTGCTGCTCGACCTCTTGCCCGTCGTTCTGGTGGAACCCAGACAAGTTCCTGGGCCCCGCTGCCTTGCTGCAGGCCTATCGCTTCCTGGCCGACAGCCGTGACACCAAGACCCAGGAGCGCCTGGCGTCCCTGGATGACCCGTTCAGCGTCTTCCGCTGCCGTGGGATCATGAACTGCGTAAACGTTTGCCCTAAGGGTCTGAACCCAACCAAGGCAATCGGTCACGTACGTAACATGCTGCTGCAAAGCGGTACCTGATTCAAAGCGTTGTACCTGCAGTAAGCCGAGGTGCGGGTGGTGAGCCCGCACTGAGGTAAAACTCGAGCAAGGGCCCACAAAGCCCGCGCTCATTACCTATGAAGATATGAGACCAGCAGGGGCTTTCCGGGCTGGTACCCGGAAAATCAGCAAGATCCAAGTGGCGTGGTTCAGTCGCTGTGTTCGGACTTTTCCAGGTTTGCTGTGGCTCTCGCCGATCGTCCCCTAACCGAGGGTGACCAAGCATGCAAGAAAGCGTGATGCAGCGCATGTGGGAAAGCGCCCACCTTTCAGGTGGTAACGCTGCATATGTGGAAGAGCTCTACGAGCTTTACCTGCACGACCCTAACGCTGTGCCAGAAGAGTGGCGCACTTACTTCCAGAAGTTGCCAGCCGACGGCAGCACCGCTACCGATGTATCGCACTCGACAATCCGCGACCATTTCGTACTGCTGGCAAAGAACCAGCGCCGCGCCCAACCGGTATCCGCCGGGAGCGTGAGCAGTGAACACGAGAAGAAGCAGGTTGAAGTTCTGCGACTGATCCAGGCCTATCGTATGCGCGGCCATCAGGCTGCCAAGCTCGACCCGTTGGGGTTGTGGCAGCGCCCTGCGCCCGTAGACCTGTCGATCAATCACTACGGCTTGACCAATGCCGATCTTGATACGACCTTCCGTGCCGGCGACCTGTTCATCGGCAAAGAGGAAGCGAGCCTACGCGAGATCTCCGAGGCGCTCCAGAAGACATATTGTCGCACCATTGGCGCCGAGTTCACCCACATCGTCGATTCCGAGCAGCGCAGCTGGTTCCAGCAGCGCCTTGAAAGCGTGCGCGGCCGTCCGGAATTTTCCGCTGACGTGCAGGCTCACCTGCTCGAGCGCGTCACGGCCGGTGAGGGCCTTGAGAAGTACCTGGGCACCAAATACCCAGGCACCAAGCGTTTCGGCCTGGAAGGCGGCGAAAGCCTGATTCCGATGCTGGACGAGATGATCCAGCGCTCTGGCTCCTACGGTACCAAGGAAGTCGTGATCGGCATGGCCCACCGTGGCCGTCTGAACGTGCTGGTCAACACCTTCGGCAAGAACCCGCGCGAGCTGTTCGACGAGTTCGAAGGCAAGAAGATGAACGAGTTGGGCTCCGGTGACGTGAAGTATCACCAGGGCTTCTCCTCCAACGTGATGACCACCGGTGGCGAAGTTCACCTGGCCATGGCGTTCAACCCGTCCCACCTGGAGATCGTTTCGCCAGTGGTCGAGGGTTCGGTGCGCGCCCGTCAGGACCGCCGCAACGACACCGTTGGCGACAAAGTGCTGCCGATCTCGATCCACGGCGATGCTGCGTTCGCAGGCCAGGGCGTGGTGATGGAAACCTTCCAGATGTCGCAGACCCGCGGTTTCAAGACCGGCGGTACCGTGCACATCGTGATCAACAACCAGGTTGGTTTCACCATCAGCAACCCGCTGGACTCGCGTTCCACCGAGTACGCCACCGACGTTGCCAAGATGATTCAGGCGCCGATCCTGCACGTCAACGGTGATGACCCGGAAGCCGTGCTGTTCGTGACCCAGCTGGCCATCGATTACCGCATGCAGTTCAAGCGTGACGTGGTCATCGATCTGGTTTGCTACCGCCGTCGCGGCCACAACGAGGCCGACGAGCCGAACGGTACCCAGCCGCTGATGTATCAGCAGATCAGCAAGCAGCGCACCACCCGTGAGCTGTATGCCGAAGCGCTGATCCAGGCCGGTCGCATCGATGCCGAGCGTGCTCAGGCCAAGATCGACGAGTACCGTAACGCCCTGGACAACGGCCTGCACGTGGTCAAGAGCCTGGTCAAGGAGCCGAACCGCGAGCTGTTCGTCGACTGGCGTCCGTACCTGGGCCATGCCTGGACTGCGCGTCACGACACCCGCTTCGACCTCAAGACCCTGCAAGATCTGTCGGCCAAGCTGCTCGAGCTGCCAGAAGGTTTCGTGGTTCAGCGTCAGGTCTCGAAGATCTACGAAGATCGCCAGAAGATGCAGGCCGGTGGCTTGCCGATCAACTGGGGTTATGCAGAGACCATGGCGTACGCCACCCTGCAGTTCGAAGGTCACCCGATCCGCATGACCGGCCAGGACATCGGCCGTGGCACCTTCTCGCACCGCCACGCGGTGTTGCACAACCAGAAGGACGCCAGCACCTACGTGCCGCTGCAGAACCTGTTCCCAGGCCAGCCGCGCTTCGACCTGTACGACTCCTTCCTGTCGGAAGAAGCGGTACTGGCGTTCGAATACGGCTACTCGACCACCACGCCGAACGCGCTGGTGATCTGGGAAGCCCAGTTCGGCGACTTCGCCAACGGCGCGCAAGTGGTGATCGACCAGTTCATCACCAGCGGCGAGCACAAGTGGGGCCGTCTGTGCGGTCTGACCATGCTGCTGCCGCACGGCTATGAAGGGCAGGGCCCGGAGCACTCCTCCGCGCGTCTGGAGCGTTACCTGCAGCTGTGCGCCGAGCACAACATTCAGGTGTGCGTACCGACCACCCCAGCTCAGATCTACCACCTGCTGCGTCGCCAGGTCATCCGTCCGCTGCGCAAGCCGCTGATCGTCCTGACGCCGAAGTCGCTGCTGCGCCACAAGTTGGCCGTCTCGACCTTGGAAGACCTGGCAGAAGGCTCGTTCCAGACCGTGATCCCGGAAATCGACACCCAGGATCCGGCCAAGGTCGAGCGCCTGGTGCTGTGTGGCGGCAAGGTCTACTACGACCTGCTGGAAAAACGCCGTGCCGAAGGCCGCGAAGACATCGCCATCGTGCGTATCGAGCAGCTGTACCCGTTCCCGGAAGACGACCTGGTCGAAATCCTGGCGCCGTACACCAACCTCAAGCATGCAGTCTGGTGTCAGGAAGAGCCGATGAACCAGGGCGCCTGGTACAGCAGCCAGCACCACATGCGCCGTATCCTGGGCCGCCACAACAAGGCACTGGTCCTGGAATACGCCGGCCGCGACGCCTCTGCCGCGCCAGCCTGTGGTTACGCTTCGAAGCACGCCGAACAGCAGGAAAAACTGCTGCAAGACGCCTTCACTGTTTAACGCCTTCGCGCACCTGAAACCGAATTTAAGGAAACACTGATAATGGCTATCGAGATCAAAGCCCCAACCTTCCCGGAATCGGTCGCCGACGGCACCGTTGCCACCTGGCACAAGAAGCCGGGCGACGCCGTCAAGCGCGACGAGCTGATCGTCGACATCGAGACTGACAAAGTCGTCCTGGAAGTCCTGGCCACCGCCGATGGCGTGCTGGGTGACATCGTCAAGGGCGAGGGCGATACCGTCCTGTCCGACGAGCTGCTGGGTTCGATCGTTGAAGGTGGCGCTGCCGCTGCGCCTGCTGCTGCTCCGGCCGCTGCTGCCCCGGCTGCCGCTGCCGCCGATGCTGGCGAAGACGACCCGGTTGCCGCGCCTGCCGCACGCAAGCTGGCTGAAGAGAACGGCATCGACCTGGCTACCGTTGCCGGCACCGGCAAAGGCGGTCGCGTCACCAAGGAAGACGTTGTCGCTGCAGTCGCCAACAAGAAGTCTGCACCTGCTGCTGCCCCGGCTGCCAAGCCTGCCGCTGCCGCTGCTGCCCCGGTTGTGACCGCCGCTGGCGATCGCACCGAGAAGCGCGTGCCGATGACCCGTCTGCGTGCCAAGATCGCCGAACGTCTGGTTGAAGCCCAGTCCAACATGGCGATGCTGACCACCTTCAACGAAGTCGACATGACCGAAGTCATGGCCCTGCGTTCGAAGTACAAGGACCTGTTCGAGAAGACCCACAACGGCGTACGTCTGGGCTTCATGTCGTTCTTCGTCAAGGCTGCCACCGAAGCCCTGAAGCGCTTCCCGGCTGTGAACGCCTCGATCGACGGCAACGACATCGTCTACCACGGTTTCGCCGACGTCGGCGTTGCCGTCTCCAGCGACCGTGGCCTGGTAGTACCGGTGCTGCGTAACGCCGAGTCGATGAGCCTGGCTGAAATCGAGAACGGCATCGCCACCTTCGGCAAGAAGGCCCGTGATGGCAAACTGTCGATCGAAGAAATGACCGGCGGCACCTTCACCATCACCAACGGTGGTACCTTCGGTTCGATGATGTCGACCCCGATCGTCAACCCGCCGCAGGCTGCCATTCTCGGCATGCACAACATCATCCAGCGCCCGATGGCCATCAATGGTCAAGTGGTCATCCGCCCGATGATGTACCTGGCGCTGTCGTACGATCACCGCCTGATCGACGGCAAGGAAGCGGTAACCTTCCTGGTCACCATCAAGAACCTGCTGGAAGATCCGTCTCGCCTGCTGCTGGACATCTAACCCTCTGGCTGCGTACCGTTCGGCCCCTGGCTTCGAAAGAGGCGGGGCCGCGCGGTTCGCGGCTTGTAGCTTGTAGCTGATAAGGAATCTTTTATGACCCAGAAATTCGACGTAGTGGTGATTGGTGCAGGTCCTGGCGGCTATGTGGCTGCCATCAAGGCTGCCCAACTTGGTCTGAAGACTGCCTGTATCGAGAAATACACCGACGCCGAGGGCAAACTGGCCCTGGGCGGCACCTGCCTGAACGTAGGTTGCATTCCGTCCAAGGCGCTGCTGGACAGCTCCTGGAAGTACAAGGAAGCCAAAGAGAGCTTCAACGTCCACGGTATCTCCACTGGCGAAGTGAAGATGGACGTCGCCGCGATGGTTGGCCGCAAGGCTGGCATCGTCAAGAACCTGACCGGTGGCGTTGCTACCCTGTTCAAGGCTAACGGCGTTACTTCGATCCAGGGCCACGGCAAACTGCTGGCCGGCAAGAAAGTCGAAGTCACCAAAGCTGACGGCACCACCGAAATCATCGAAGCCGACAACGTGATCCTGGCCTCCGGCTCGCGTCCGATCGACATTCCGCCGGCTCCTGTCGACCAGAACGTCATCGTCGACTCCACCGGCGCCCTGGAATTCCAGTCGGTTCCAAAGCGTCTGGGTGTGATCGGTGCGGGCGTGATCGGCCTGGAGCTGGGCTCTGTATGGGCTCGCCTGGGCGCTGAAGTCACCGTCCTGGAAGCCCTGGACACCTTCCTGATGGCTGCCGACACCGCCGTGTCGAAAGAAGCCCAGAAGACCCTGACCAAGCAAGGCCTGGACATCAAGCTGGGCGCTCGCGTCACCGGCTCGAAAGTCAACGGCAACGAAGTCGAAGTGACTTACACCAATGCCGAAGGCGAACAGAAGATCACCTTCGACAAGCTGATCGTTGCGGTCGGCCGTCGTCCAGTGACCACTGATCTGCTGGCTTCCGACAGCGGCGTCACCATCGACGAACGTGGCTACATCTTCGTCGACGATCACTGCGCTACCAGCGTGCCGGGCGTGTTCGCCATCGGTGACGTGGTACGTGGCATGATGCTGGCGCACAAGGCCTCGGAAGAGGGCATCATGGTTGTCGAGCGCATCAAAGGCCACAAGGCCCAGATGAACTACGACCTGATCCCATCGGTTATCTACACCCACCCGGAAATCGCGTGGGTCGGCAAGACCGAACAGTCCTTGAAGGCCGAGGGTGTTGAGGTTAACGTAGGCACCTTCCCGTTCGCGGCCAGCGGCCGTGCGATGGCAGCCAACGACACCGGTGGTTTCGTCAAGGTTATCGCTGACGCCAAGACCGACCGCGTACTGGGTGTGCACGTGATTGGCCCATCGGCTGCCGAACTGGTACAGCAGGGCGCAATCGCAATGGAATTCGGCACCAGTGCCGAGGATCTGGGCATGATGGTCTTCAGCCATCCAACCCTGTCCGAAGCGTTGCATGAAGCAGCGCTGGCAGTGAATGGCGGCGCCATTCACGTGGCCAACCGTAAGAAGCGTTAATTATAAGAAACCACGGCGGGCTGCCCGTCGTGAGTCTTGCGTGCATGACTCACCGCGGAAAGTCCGCCGGATCGGACTACACGGGATAACCCGGGGTTAACGGTCACAGGTGGTGCGGCGCCAGCAATGGCGCAGCGCCGAAGCGCAGTACCTAACGAAGACGGTAAAAAGCATGAATCTTCACGAGTATCAGGGTAAGCAGCTGTTCGCTGAATACGGCCTGCCAGTTTCCAAGGGTTTCGCTGTCGATACCCCTGAAGCTGCAGCAGAAGCTTGCGACAAGATCGGCGGTTCCGAGTGGGTTGTTAAAGCCCAGGTTCACGCAGGTGGTCGCGGTAAAGCGGGCGGCGTCAAGCTGGTTCGCAGCAAGGAAGACGCCAAGGCGTTCGCTGCGCAATGGTTGGGCAAGCGCCTGGTAACCTACCAGACCGACGCCAACGGTCAGCCAGTGACCAAGATCCTGGTCGAATCCTGCACTGACATCGCCAAAGAGCTGTACCTGGGCGCTGTAGTCGATCGCTCGAGCCGCCGCATCGTGTTCATGGCCTCCACCGAAGGTGGCGTGGACATCGAGAAAGTCGCTCACGAAACTCCTGAGAAGATCATCAAGGCTACTATCGATCCGCTGGTCGGCGCTCAGCCGTTCCAGGGTCGTGAACTGGCATTCCAGCTGGGTCTGGAAGGCAAGCAAGTTGCACAGTTCGCCAAGATTTTCGTAGGCCTGGCCAAGCTGTTCAAAGAACACGACCTGGCCCTGCTGGAAGTCAACCCGCTGGTCATCAAGGCCGACGGCGACCTGCACTGCCTGGATGCGAAGATCAACATCGACGCAAACGCCATGTACCGTCAGCCTAAGCTGAAAACCTTCCACGACCCGTCGCAGGACGATCCTCGTGAAGCCCACGCTGCCAGCTTCGAGCTGAACTACGTGGCCCTGGAAGGCAACATCGGCTGCATGGTCAACGGTGCCGGCCTGGCCATGGGTACCATGGACATCGTCAACCTGCACGGCGGCAAGCCAGCCAACTTCCTCGACGTAGGTGGTGGTGCTACCAAAGAGCGCGTTACCGAAGCCTTCAAGATCATTCTGTCCGACAGCAATGTCGCGGCCGTTCTGGTCAACATCTTCGGCGGCATCGTTCGCTGCGACATGATTGCCGAAGGCATCATCGGTGCAGTGAAAGAAGTCGGCGTTAAAGTTCCGGTCGTCGTTCGCCTCGAAGGCAACAACGCCGAACTGGGCGCTAAAGTACTGGCAGAAAGCGGTTTGAACATCATTGCGGCAACCAGCCTGACCGACGCTGCTCAACAAGTTGTCAAAGCTGCGGAGGGCAAGTAATGAGCGTCCTGATCAATAAAGACACCAAAGTCATCTGCCAGGGCTTCACCGGCTCGCAGGGTACTTTCCACTCCGAACAAGCCATCGCCTACGGCACCAAGATGGTCGGCGGCGTTACCCCAGGCAAGGGTGGCACCACCCACCTGGGCCTGCCGGTGTTCAACACCGTCAAGGAAGCTGTGGAAGCGACTGGCGCTGATGCTTCGGTCATCTACGTTCCGGCTCCGTTCTGCAAAGACTCGATCCTGGAAGCGGCCTTCGGCGGCATCAAGCTGATCGTCTGCATCACCGAAGGCATTCCTACCCTGGACATGCTGGATGCCAAGGTCAAGTGCGACGAGCTGGGCGTTACCCTGATCGGCCCTAACTGCCCAGGCGTCATCACCCCAGGCGAGTGCAAGATCGGCATCATGCCAGGTCACATTCACTTGCCAGGCAAGGTCGGTATCGTTTCGCGTTCCGGCACCCTGACCTATGAAGCCGTTAAGCAGACCACCGACGCCGGCTTCGGCCAGTCGACCTGCGTCGGCATCGGCGGTGACCCGATCCCAGGCTCCAACTTCATCGACATCCTGAAGCTGTTCCAGGAAGACCCGAAGACCGAAGCGATCGTCATGATCGGTGAGATCGGCGGTTCGGCTGAAGAAGAAGCCGCGGCCTACATCAAGGCCCACGTCACCAAGCCTGTCGTTTCCTACATCGCGGGTGTTACCGCACCTGCGGGCAAGCGCATGGGCCACGCTGGCGCCATCATCTCTGGCGGTAAAGGCACTGCGGACGAGAAGTTCGCTGCGCTGCAGGACGCAGGTGTTAAAACCGTGCGTTCGCTGGCCGACATCGGCAAGGCCCTGGCCGAGCTGACTGGCTGGGAAGCCAAGAAGTAATACGCTTCACCCCCCACGCGCACAGAGGCCACCTTCGGGTGGCCTTTGTCGTTTACGGGTTGCGGCAATCCACAGCTAGCCGATTCTGTAGGAGCAGCCTTGTGCTGCGAAGAGGCCGGTGTGGGCAATAAAGATTAGTGATAGCTGCACTGGCCCCTTCGCAGCACAAGGCTGCTCCTACAAGGGGAGAGGCATGAAGTGGGTTTTTCGATGGGTTTGATAGGGATTTTCACACAGACACTTTCCGCCGCGCTGCGATAATTACCCCGTCCCCGGTCGCACAGACGACAAACACATACGCACATCGGACAAGCAGCACTGTGCCAGTGCGTTTAACTGCTAAAACAGTTAATCTACGCGTTCACTCTGTGCCCGTCCCCCAAAAGGGAACGACACGCTAAACGGGTCTGGCTCACCAAGCCGGGCAGCATTTCCCTCATCCACAGGGAAATCCCCTCTCGAATCCCGATTTCAGCAGTGTGGTACTACCTTAAATGAAAGTTCTAAAAGGCCAGGATATCCTGGCGCTTGGCTTTATGACGTTTGCGCTTTTCGTGGGCGCCGGCAATATCATCTTTCCGCCTATCGTCGGTCTGCAGTCTGGCCCGCACGTGTGGATGGCGGCCCTTGGCTTCCTGGTGACCGCCGTGGGCCTACCCGTCATCACCGTGGTCGCGCTGGCCAAGGTCGGTGGCGGCATGGATGCCCTGAGCAGCCCGATCGGCAAGTTCTTCGGTGGCCTGCTGGCCGCCGTGTGCTACCTGTCGGTTGGCCCGCTGTTCGCGACGCCGCGTACCGCGACCGTGTCGTTCGAGGTCGGTGTGGCGCCGTTGACCGGTGAAAGCCCGTTGGCATTGTTCATCTACAGCCTGGTGTATTTCATCGTGGTGCTGGCGGTGTCCATGTATCCGGGCAAACTGCTCGATACCGTGGGGCGTTTCCTTGCACCGCTGAAGATCATCGCCTTGGCCGTGCTGGGCATCGCCGCGTTCGCGCTGCCTGCCGGCACCATTGGTGAAGCGCAACCGGCCTATGCCGCCGCGGCGTTTTCCAAGGGCTTCTCCGATGGTTACCTGACCATGGACACCCTGGGCGCTCTGGTCTTCGGTATCGTCATCGTCAATGCCATCCGCTCGCGCGGTGTCGAATCGCCGAAGCTGATCACCCGCTATGCCATCATCGCCGGCCTGATCGCGGGTGTGGGCCTGGCACTGGTGTACATCAGCCTGTTCCGCCTGGGTGCTGGAAGCCACGAAATCGCGGCTGACGCTACCAACGGCGCAGCCGTACTGCATGCCTACGTGCAGCACACCTTCGGTTCGCTGGGCAGCGGCTTCCTGGCCGTGCTGATCGCCCTGGCGTGCCTGGTGACCGCGGTTGGCCTGACCTGCGCGTGCGCCGAGTACTTCAGCCAGATTCTGCCGCTGTCGTACCGCGCACTGGTGGTGATCCTGGCGGGCTTCTCGCTGCTGATTTCCAACCTGGGCCTGACCAAGCTGATCATGTTCTCGATCCCGGTGCTTACGGCAATCTACCCGCCGTGCATCGTGGTGGTGGGCCTGAGCTTCGTGAAGGACCTGTGGAACTCGCCAACGCGCATTCTTGCGCCGGTCATGCTGGTGTCGCTGGTGTTCGGTATTGTCGACGCGATCAAAGGCAGCAGCCTGGCGCATGTCCTGCCGGACGCCGCTGCACACCTGCCGCTGAGCGATCAAGGCCTGGCCTGGCTGGTGCCGTCGGTGGTCACCCTGGCCGCTGCTGTGGTCTGCGACCGCATGCTGGGCAAGCCGCGCGAAGCGCTGGCTTGATAGGTTGAAGCCTGAGGGCGGCACCGGCCACAAGCCGTAGGGTGCCTGCCAGCGGTTCTCGCCTGAAAACCCCGCGTCCGAAAGGGCGCGGGGTTTTTGTTTGTGTGCACCGGCGATGGGCTGGGCAGGCAAAAACAATTTGTGACAGCGGTGTGTCTTTCCGGGCTTGCGGGCGTCGAAATGCGGTCTCTACTCTTGTGCACCTGGCTTTCGGGAAACCTGCATGAACTTCATTCAAAGCAATCTCAACAACCTGCTGGCAATCGCCTGGTTTGTCGCCTGCTGGGGCGGTTATACCCGCTATGCCATCTGGAAAGGCCGCGACACCGCCTGCCTGGCCAGCGTGCTGCACTTTTACCGTGAAGACTGGATGCGCCGCATGTTGCTGCGCGACAACCGCATCGCTGACGCCAGCGTGATCGGCAACCTGGAGCGCAATGCCTCGTTTTTTGCATCCAGCACCCTGATCATTCTTGCTGGCATTCTGACTGTTCTCGGCGCTTCGGACCGGGCGTTGTCGCTGCTGGCTGACCTGCCCTTGGTGCAGCAGGCGTCCCAGGGCATGTCGGAAATCAAGCTGCTGTGCCTGGCGACCGTGTTCGTCTATGCCTTTTTCACCTTCAGTTGGTGCATGCGCCAGTACAACTTTGCAGCCGTGCTGGTCGGCTCGGCGCCGATGATTGGTGAGCGCCTGGTCAATGAACTGGAGCGCAAGGCTTTTGCCTCACGTGCGGCGAGGGTGCTGTCGCTGGCGGCCAACCAGTTCAACTTCGGGTTGCGCGCTTATTACTTTGGCATGGCCATGTTGAGCTGGTTTATCAGCCCGTGGTTATTTATGGGCATGAGTGTCGGCGTAGTGCTGATTCTGTACCGCCGCGAGTTCCATTCCGATGTGCTGGATGTGATGGTGTACACGCCCACGGAAAGTGCGCCGATTGATACCGCTAAAGAAAGTTCCGTTTCCGGTGCCTGAAACGTTTAATCTTTAAACTGCAGATACAAAAAAACCCGACATTGTCGGGTTTTTTTGTACGCGCCGATTACTGCTTGGCAGGTTCGGCCGGAGTAGCAGGTGCTGCTTCCGTCGACGGAGCGGCTTCTTCAGCTGCCTTCTGCTGCGCTTCGGCCTGATCTTTGGCGGCTTCGGCGTTTTCCTTGGCGGCTTCGTTCATCTTATCCTGAGCTTCGCCCATCTTTTCCTGGGCTTGCTCAGCGTGTTGCTGCGCGTCCTGGGCTTTATCTTCGCTCGCTTTATCGCAAGCGGCCAGGCCCATGGTAGCAGCCAGCATGAGAGCAAAAGCAAAAGGTTTACGCATGGGGGTGTTTCTCCTTGGTGGAATAAGTGACTTGTTCCTTCGAGTGCAACTACGCGGAAGAAGTTCCGCGAAGGTTACAGATATATAACCCCCCGTTCTATATAGACTTTTTAACGTTTTTATGCCGTTGCATCAGCGGCCCGGGAACTTGCGATGAGCGATTCAAGCTTGATGGCCATGGCCGAACGTTTTCTGTCGGCCTTGAAGCATTGTCAGTTGTTGCACATGCGCGTGGCACATGCCGACGCCGACGGCATGACGTTGATCCTGCCGTGGTCGCCTGCGATCGTCGGCAACCCGCAAACCGGCGCGGTCCACGGCGGGGCGCTGACCACGTTGCTGGACACCACCTGCGGCATGGCCACCCTGTGTGCACTGCCGCGATTCGAGGTGTGCCCGACCTTGGACCTGCGCATCGACTACATGCACGCGGCCGAATCCGGCAAGGACATCTTTGGCCACGCCCAGTGTTATCGGGTTACCCGGGATGTGATCTTCACCCGTGGCAGCGCCTACCAGGACGACCCCGACCGGCCGATCTGCCAGGTGGTAGGCACGTTCATGCGCCTGGGGCCGCAAGTCAAGGGCGGCCTGGGCTTTGGCAACCGGCTCAAGGAAGGTGACGCATGATCCCTCTAGAGGTCCGTCAACAGCTCAATGCGGCCCATGCGGTCGGTGACTACCGGCCCCTGCTGGCGTTGATTCCCTATGCTGGCTTGATCGGCATCGAATGCGAGCGCGAGGGCGAGGACCTGTTGTTTCGCCTGCCCGCCAGTGCAGACAACATTGGTAACCCTTTACTGCCCGCGATCCACGGCGGGGTGATCGCAGGCTTCATGGAGCTTTCTGCGGCGCTGTATCTGCTGATCTTCAGCGAGAGTGCGAGCATTCCCAAGGTCATCGACTTCTCCATCGACTACCTGCGCGCCGGGCATTTTCGCGACACGTATGCCCAGTGCCAGCTGTGGCGCCAGGGGCGGCGGGTGACCAATGTCGCCATCACTGCCTGGCAGGGTGATCGGCAGTCGCCAATTGCCACTGCGCGGGCGCATTTCAAGATCGAACCGGAAAAGCCCTTGAAATCGTCTGGGCAGCCCCCATCTGCATGACATCCGCCATTAACGCAGGCCGAACTGGCTGCCAGGCGCCCACTGTCATCTGATCGGAGTTTTGAAGACCATGAGTGTGGAAACACAAAAGGAAACCCTGGGCTTCCAGACCGAGGTAAAGCAGCTGCTGCACCTCATGATTCACTCGCTGTATTCCAACAAGGAAATCTTCCTGCGTGAGCTGGTTTCCAACGCCTCCGACGCCGCTGACAAGCTGCGCTTCGAGGCCTTGGCCAAGCCGGAACTGCTCGAAGGCGGCGCGGATCTGCGCATTCGGCTGAGCTTCGACAAGGACGCCGGTACGATCACGCTCGACGACAACGGCATCGGCATGAGCCGCGAAGACGTCATCACCCACCTGGGTACCATCGCCAAGTCCGGCACCGCCGACTTCATGAAGAACCTCACCGGTGACCAGAAGAAGGACTCCCACCTGATCGGTCAGTTTGGTGTGGGCTTCTATTCGGCCTTCATCGTGGCTGACAAGGTCGACGTCTACAGCCGTCGTGCTGGCCAGCCAGCCTCCGAGGGTGTGCACTGGTCGTCGAAAGGCGAGGGCGAGTTCGAAGTCGCAACCGTCGACAAGCCAGAGCGCGGTACCCGCATCGTCCTGCACCTGAAGAAGGACGAGCAGGAGTTTGCTGATGGCTGGCGCCTGCGCAACCTGGTCAAGAAGTACTCCGACCACATTGCCCTGCCGATCCAGTTGCCAAAGGAGCAAGCCGCTGCCGAAGGCGAAGAACAGCCCGCCGAGGAATGGGAAACCGTCAACCGCGCCAGCGCCCTGTGGACCCGTCCGCGTACCGAAATCAAGGACGAGGAGTACCAGGAGTTCTACAAGCATATCGGCCATGACTTCGAAAACCCGCTGGCCTGGAGCCACAACAAGGTCGAAGGCAAGCTCGAATACAACTCGCTGCTGTACGTGCCGGCCCGCGCGCCGTTCGACCTGTACCAGCGTGAAGCACCGCGTGGCCTGAAGCTGTATGTGCAGCGCGTTTTCATCATGGACCAGGCTGAGTCGTTCCTGCCGCTGTACCTGCGCTTCATCAAAGGCGTGGTCGACTCCAACGACCTGTCGCTGAACGTGTCGCGCGAGATCCTGCAGAAAGACCCAATCATCGATTCGATGAAGACTGCGCTGACCAAGCGCGTGCTGGACATGCTGGAGAAGCTGGCGAAGAACGAGCCTGAGCAGTACAAGGGCTTCTGGAAAAACTTCGGCCAGGTGCTGAAGGAAGGCCCGGCCGAGGACTTCGCCAACAAAGAGAAGATCGCAGGCCTGCTGCGCTTCGCCTCCACCCATGACGACAGCGGTGAGCAGAGCGTCGCCCTGGCCGACTACCTGGCCCGTGCCAAGGAAGGCCAGGACAAGATCTACTTCCTCACCGGCGAGACCTACGCGCAGGTCAAGAACAGCCCGCACCTGGAAGTCTTCCGCAAGAAAGGCATCGAGGTCCTGCTGCTGACCGACCGTATCGATGAGTGGCTGATGAGCTACCTCAACGAGTTCGACGGCAAGAGCTTCGTCGACGTTGCCCGCGGCGACCTGGACCTGGGCAAGCTGGACTCCGAGGAAGACAAGAAGGCTCAGGAAGAAGTCGCTAAAGACAAGGAAGGCCTGGTCGAGCGCCTGAAAGGCGCGCTGGGTGAAAGCGTTGCCGAGGTGCGTGTCTCCCACCGCCTGACCGACTCGCCGGCTATCCTCGCCATCGGCGAACAGGACCTGGGCCTGCAGATGCGTCAGATCCTCGAAGCCAGCGGGCAGAAGGTGCCGGATTCCAAGCCGATCTTCGAGTTCAACCCGACCCACCCGCTGATCGAGAAGCTGGATAACGAGCAGAGCGAAGACCGCTTCGCCGAGCTGTCGCACATCCTGTTCGATCAGGCGGCCCTGGCGGCCGGTGACAGCTTGAAAGACCCGGCGGCCTACGTTCGTCGCCTGAACAAGCTGCTGGTCGAGCTATCTGCTTGAGTTGATGCAAAGGAAAGCCCGCTTCGGCGGGCTTTTTTCATGGTGAAGCCTTAAGGAGTGCTTGATGAGCAAGGTAATCGTCGAATCGCTGGTTTATCACCTGTCCGGCAAAACGTATGAAAGCCGTCTGGTCCATGAGCCCGGTGCGCTACCTAAGCCTGGCCTGGTGATGGCGCCGAACTGGATGGGGATTGGCGAAGGTGCCGAGCGCATTGCCAAGGAAGTGGCCGAGAAGGGCTATGTGGTGCTGATTGCCGATCTCTATGGGCAGTCGGTGCGGCCGACCAATGCCGATGAGGCAGGTGTGGCGATGATGCCACTGAAGAACGACCGCACCGAGCTGCGCAAGCGCATGAATGAAGCGCTGTCGCAGTTGCTGGCGCAATCGAAAGCACTGCTGGACCCTGGCAAGGTGGCCACCTTCGGCTTCTGCTTCGGCGGTTGCTGTGCCTTGGAGCTGGCGCGTACGGGCGCCGACCTGAAGGCGGCGGTGTCGTTCCATGGCACGCTGGACACCCCGAATCCTGAAGATGCCAAGCGTATCAAGGGCTCGGTGCTGGTGTTGCACGGCGCAGCGGACCCGCTGGTGCCGAAGGCGCAACTGCCGGCGTTCGAGGAGGAGATGAACGCGGCCAAGGTCGATTGGCAGCTGCTGAGCTACGGTGGTGCGGTGCACTCGTTCACTGACCCGAATGCCAATGTACCGGGCAAGATGCAGTACGACCGCAAGACATCGGAGCGGGCGTTCCGCTCGATGCACAATCTGCTGACTGAAGTGTTCCAGCGCTGACAGTGCATGGGGGCCGCTGCGCGGCCCTTTCGCCGGCAAGCCGGCTCCCACCCGAACTGTGTAGCCTCCAAGTCTAGCGCCGCACCTGTGGGAGCAACTGTCTTGTGGTGCTTGTCCCGGCCTCTTCGCGGGCAAGCCCGCTCCCACAGGTATCTGCGCAGGCTCAGACCCTGTGAGGACCCTGTGGGAGCTGGCTTGCCAGCGATTGGGGCGCAAAGCGGCCCCCCATTTATCTTGGTAACGCGATCCGCGAGGTCTCCCCCGGTACCGTAGGCCAATCCCCCGCAGCCCACCTCACCCTGGCCTGCTCGATCAAGTCCGGATCGCTCGCCACGAAATTCCAGTTCATCCGCCGCGGCCCATCCAGTGGCTCGCCGCCGATCAACACCAGCTGGCATTCAGCCTCTGCATACAATGTCATCTGCTCACCCTCGGGCAGTACCACCAGGCTGCATGGCTCAACCTCCTCATCATTGAGCATCAACTCGCCATCCAGCAGGTAGAGCGCCCGTTGCACTGGCTCATCAGGTACCCGCAATGCAGTGGCGGGCTGCATCTGCACATGCGCGTAAAGGGTAGGGGAGAGCACGGGCACCGGCGATTCCAGGCAAAAGCCACTGCCCGCAATCATGCAGATGCGCACACCAAGGCTATCGCTCACCGGCAGGCTAGCCGCCGGGTGATGGCTGTAATGGGGCGTGCCTTGCTCCAGTGCGCGGGGTGACGCCAGCCACACCTGCAGGCCATGCAGGCGCGAGCCGCGGGCAAGCGCACCGGCAGGGGTGCGCTCGACATGCGCCACGCCACTGCCTGCCGTCATCCAGCTGACATCGCCCGGCTTCACGTGCTGTTCGGAGCCAAGGCTGTCCTTGTGCAGGATCTCGCCTTCGAACAGGTACGTCAGCGTCGACAGGCCGATATGCGGGTGCTGGCGTATGTCCATGCCATGGCCTGGGGCGTAGTCCGTTTCGAGCATATGGTCGAAGAACACGAACGGGCCGACACTGCGGCATTGGGCCGAGGGCAGCGGGCGAAAAATCGGCTGGCCCTCGACCGACTCGGCACGTGGGCGGATGACCAGGGGGCTGCTCATGAGGGGCTCCAGGCAGGTTGCAAGTGCTCCAAGCATAGCGGTTTGCCGGGCAGGGCTGAACTGCTGCGCTTGGCGGTCGGTCTACCCTGTTCGAACCAGGAGAAGGAAGCTGCCCATGATCGCCAGAATGCTGGCTGGCGCGTTGTTGTGCGCAGGGTTGTGCCTGTCGGCGCAGGCGCGTGATTACCGCTACAGTGACGCCCACCTGCACTACGTCGACTTTTTCCAGGAGACGGAGGGCATGCCGGCCTTGATCAAGGCCATGGATGAAGCCGGCATCGAGCAGTCGATGATTTCTGGTATTCCGGTGGCCAAGAAATGGCACGAGGACGAACCCAAGCGCCCGCGCTACTACGCCGGGGACGACGCCGATGCCTATTGGTACAGCGCGACCGATACCTACGTGGCGGCAGCGGTGCAAGAACTGCCCGCAGCGCAGCGCAAGCGCTTTCATCCGTTTCTGACCGGCTTTAACCCGGTGGACAAGAACGCGGTCAGCCATATCGAGCGCATGCTCGATCTCTACCCAGGGCTCTGGCAGGGCATTGGCGAGGTGTTCACCCGCCACGACGACCTGACGGCGTTGACCAGCGGTGACACCCCGCGCGCCAACAACGAGGCCATGACCCGCATCTATCACCTGGCGGCCGAGCGGGACTTGCCAGTGCTGCTGCACTCCAACATCACCTCCAAGCGTGAGCGCAACCCACTGTACCTGGCCGAAATCGAAGAGCCGCTGCGCAATCACCCGCACACGCGTTTCATCTGGGCGCATGCTGGCAGCAGCATGGAAATTCATCGGCATCAGACGCAGATGGACTTTCTGCTGCCGGTGCTGACGCGCTTGCTGGAGGATTACCCGAACCTGTATGTCGACCTGTCGTGGAGCGTGCTCGAGCCTTATCTGCTGGATGACAAAGGTGTGCCCCGCAAGGCTTGGGTGGCGTTGGTAGAACGTTACCCGGAGCGGTTCATGCTCGGGTCGGATGTGGTGGGCAAGTTTGGGAGCCTTGGCGAGCAGATGCACGGGTTCAAGCCGTTTCTGGATGCGTTGCCGGAGGCGGTGGCGCACAAGGTGGCCAAGGATAATTTTCTGGCTGTGTTGCCCAAGGCTAGGTAACACAAAAGAAAACGCCCCGAACCAGTCGGGGCGTTTTCATTACTGCTTCAAGGCCTTACTTGCCTTCCCAGCGCTTGAGCACCAGGGTAGCGTTGGTGCCGCCGAAGCCGAAGCTGTTGCTCATGACCGTATCGATCTTGGCGTTTTCTTCGGTTTGACGCAGGATCGGCAGGTCGGCGACTTCCGGGTCCAGCTCGTCAATGTTGGCGGAGCCGGCGATGAAGTTGTTTTCCATCATCAGCAGGCAGTAGATCGCCTCGTGCACGCCAGCGGCGCCCAGCGAGTGGCCCGACAGGCTCTTGGTCGAGCTGATCTTCGGTGCCTTGTCGCCGAACACGGCGCGAACACCTTTGATCTCGGCAACGTCACCGACCGGGGTCGAGGTGCCGTGGGTGTTCAGGTAGTCGATCGGGGTGTCGACGGTGGACAGCGCCTGCTGCATGCAGCGGATGGCGCCTTCGCCGCTTGGGGCAACCATGTCGTAGCCGTCGGAGGTCGCGCCGTAGCCGACGATTTCGGCGTAGATCTTGGCGCCACGGGCCAGAGCATGCTCCAGCTCCTCGACCACCACCATGCCGCCACCGCCTGCGATGACGAAGCCATCACGGTCGTTGTCGTAGGCGCGCGAGGCCAGTTCCGGGGTTTCGTTGCGCTTGGTCGACAGGGCGCCCATGGCATCGAACAGGAACGACTGGCTCCAATGCTCTTCTTCACCACCGCCGGCGAAGACGATGTCTTGTTTGCCCCACTGGATTTGCTCCAGCGCGGTGCCGATGCAGTGTGCACTGGTGGCGCAGGCGGAGGAGATCGAGTAGTTCAGGCCCTTGATCTTGAACGGCGTGGCCAGGCAAGCCGAAACGGTGCTACCCATGGTGCGGGTAACACGGTATGGGCCGACGCGCTTGACGCCTTTCTCGCGCAGGGTGTCCAGCGCTTCCATCTGGTTCAGGGTCGAGGCGCCGCCGGAGCCGGCAACCAGGCCGGTACGCGGGTTGGAAACCTGCTCTTCAGTCAGGCCGGCGTCCTTGATCGCGTCCTGCATCGCCAGGTAGGCGTAGGCCGCGGCGTGGCCGACGAAGCGGTAGACCTTGCGGTCGATCAGTTCTTCGAGGTTGAGGTCGATCGACCCGGAAACCTGGCTGCGCAGCCCCATTTCCTTGTATTCCGGGTTGAAACGGATACCCGGACGGCTGTTACGCAGGTTTTCGGTGACGGTCTCTTTGTCATTGCCCAGGCACGATACGATGCCCAGACCAGTGATAACGACGCGGCGCATGCGAATAACCCTTAGAAATTGTCAGTGGAGGTGAACACGCCGACCCGCAGGGCTTCGGCGGTGTAGATCTCGCGGCCGTCGACGCTGACCGAGCCATCGGCGATGGCCATGTTCAGCTTGCCCTTCAGGACGCGCTTGATATGAATGTTGTAAGTGACTTTCTTGGCGGTAGGCAATACCTGGCCGAAGAACTTCACTTCACCCGAACCCAGCGCACGGCCGCGGCCCGGCAGGCCTTGCCAGCCGAGGAAGAAACCGACCAGCTGCCACATGGCGTCAAGGCCCAGGCAGCCCGGCATCACCGGGTCGCCTTCGAAGTGGCAGGCGAAGAACCACAGGTCCGGATTGATATCCAGCTCGGCGACCAATTCACCTTTGCCGTACTTGCCGCCTTCTTCGCTGATATGGGTGATGCGATCGACCATCAGCATGTTCGGCGCGGGCAGTTGCGCATTACCTGGGCCGAACAGCTCACCGCGACTGCAGCGCAGCAGGTCTTCCCGAGTAAAGGCGTGTTGTTTGGTCATGCGAGCTCCTCAATAACCCCCTGCGGCAGGGGATGAATCTTCCCGGCCGGCCCGAAAAGCGATGACTCCGGGGCGGCAGCCTACAGGTAGACTATTGCGTTGTGGTGAAAGTCACAGTGCACCTGGCGAAAGAAGTACAGGTGTTCACTGAAACGTCTATTTTCAGGTCCGAAGAACGTCCTGTCCAGTCCTTAAGACTGCCGCACTTTAGCATTTATCGCCAGTCGCGGTTGTCTGACCGGGTAACCAGCGTTGCAGCGCCCGCTGCAGCTCGGTGCGGCGCAAGGGTTTGCTCAGGTAGTCGTCCATGCCCGCGGCCATGCAACGCTCACGGTCGCCCTGCAAGGCGTTAGCGGTCAAGGCGATGATCGGCACGTGGATGCCGTTTGGCAGCAGGCGGATGCGCTGGGTGGCTTCATAGCCATCCAGGTTCGGCAACCGGCAGTCCATCAGAATGGCGGCGAACGGTTGCTGGCTGACCTGTTCGACCGCCTGGATACCGTCTGCCGCCACGCTCACCTCAAGCCCCAGGCTGCGCAGCATGGCTTCGATGACGTTCTGGTTGACCGGGTTGTCCTCTACCAGCAGCACCCGCTCGCTTCCGGTAAGTGGGCGCTGTTCACGCACCGCCCCGGGCAGTGGCGCCTGGGCCGGTGCGGCCAGGGCCAAGGGCATTTCCAGGGTAAAGGTCGAGCCCAGGCCTTCGCGGCTCTCACCGCGCAGCTTGCCGCCCATGCGTTCGGCCAGCGTACGTGCGATCGACAGGCCCAGGCCAGTGCCGCCATAGCGCCGGGAAATCGAGCTGTCGGCCTGCTGGAAGGCGACGAACATCATTTCCAGGCGGTCGCTGTCGATGCCGATACCTGTGTCGCGCACGCTGCAGGTAAACCACAGCAGTTGGCGGTCCAGCACCTGGCAGCGCGCTTCGACCTGCACCTGGCCCTGCTCGGTGAATTTCAGGGCATTGCCGACAAGGTTCAGCAGAATCTGCCGAATACGCGTCGGGTCGCCGTTCACGTTCAGGTGCTCGATGCCCGTCGGCATGTTCAGGTGCAAGCCAAGGCCACGTTGCTGGGCACTGTGCTGGAACGACTGGACACTGCTGGCGATCAGCTCGCCGAGGTTGAAGTCGATGCGCTCCAGCTCCAGTGCGGTGCGTTCGATGCGCGAGAAATCGAGAATGTCGTTGATGACCTTGAGCAGGTGCCCGGTGGACTCGCTGGCAACGGCGGTGTACTCGGCCTGCTCGCTGGTCAGGGGCGTGGTTTCGAGCAATTGCAGCATGCCGAGTACACCATTCATGGGGGTGCGCAGCTCATGGCTCATCATCGCCAGGAAGTCCGACTTGGCCCGGTTGGCCTGTTCGGCTTCCTCGCGCGCCTGGGTCAACTGGGCGATGGCGCGCTTCTGCTCGTCACTGGCTTGCTCCAGGGCGTTGGCCAGGTTGTTGATGTGGTGCGCCAGATGGCCCAGTTCACTGTCATCCACCACGGGCAGGGGCGTGTTGTACTCGCCTTGCTGAATGGCCTTGACCGCGTGGCCCATGTCGCTGATCGGCTTGGCCAGGCTCATGGCCAGGCGGCGGGCCAGCAGGAAGGTGAACAGCAGGGCGAACAGGGCCAGGATGCCCGCCTTGATGACGATTTCCTGCTGGCGCTGGCTGAAGGCGTCATCGGACATGCCGACGATCACCCGCCCCAGGTAGTCGTCGCCAATGGCCGGCGTGGAGGTGTTGCCGGGCTGCAGGAAGTCGGTGTCCAGGCGGATTTGCTGAAGGCGGATCGGCGCTTGGAACACTTCCACTTGCTGCGCCCGGTTGGCGCTTTCGTCGGACTGCTCGACGTAGACCAGGATGTGGTTGCGGCTGTCCTGCACCTCGAGAAAGCGCACGTGCGGAATGCTCAGGGTGGCGCGCATCAGCCCTTCGAGCACCTCGTTGTTGCCCGAGATAACCCCGTATTCGGAGGCGGGCGCCAGCTGGTTGGCGATCAGTTGGCCGGTGTGGTTGAGTTCCTGGCGCAAGTCCTGGATACGCACGAAGGTAAAGAAGCTGATCAGCAGCAAGGTCAGCAGCAGGGCCGGGCCAAGGCTGATGATCTGGGTGCGGGTGTGGATGTCCCAGCTCAGGCGTCTGCTCATGGGGTGGATTCTCCTTCGGCCAGGGCCTTGGCAGCGGCGTTCGGGTCGATCGGTTCAAGGCCCAGGGCGCGTGCCACCTGCTGGTTGCCACTGACGCCGTAGCGCGCCGGGTAAAGGCTTCGCGGCCAGCGCGCGGGTGGCTGGTCGAGCAAATGGTCGAGCACGGCCAGCCAGTCGTCCTGGTCGCTGTAGGTGCTGGCCAGGGCGCCTGCGCGAACGAAGCCGGCATTTGGGCCAATCAACGCCATTTGCCGGCCGTAGCTGCTGAGCAGCAGGTTTTTCGCCGTCTTGGGGTTGTACAGGGCGGGGTCGTCGAGGCCCAGCAGTACATCGCTGTTGCCTAACAGCTGTTGCAGGGGCCGGCTGTCACGTTGGTCGGGCCAGTCCTGGGCAATGATCTCAAGGCCCAGCGGGCGGGCGGCATGGCGCAGTTCATCCAGCAAAAAGGCACTTTGCCTACCGTAAAGCACCCCGATGCGTTGCGCCTGTGGCAGCAGGTAGCGCGCCAGGCGCAGTTGCCGGGCCAGGGGCGGGTCGCTCCACAGCAGTGTAAGGAAGGGGGGGCGCGACTTTCCCAGGCGCTGTTCAGCCTGTACTCGGCTGACCCGCATGGCCAATGCTGGTGGCCCGGCGTTTTCACTCAGGCGCCAATCCAGCGCGGCGCTGTCAAGCAGCACCAGGCGTTGATCGCCCTTGAGCTGGCTTGGGCGGGGCAAGTCGGCAGTGGTTTGGAAACGCACCCGGTCATGCGGGCGATGGCTTTCGAATGCGGCGACGAAGCTGCGAATGCCGGGCTGATCCTCGCCACCGACCAGCAAGATTTCACCGGCGGACAGCGGCCCCAGGGGCCACAGGCAAAGCAGCAGCACGCGCAGCAGGCGGGCCATCAGAACTCCAGCTCCGCGCTGACACTCAGGCGGTGGCGGCTGTCGTAGCGGTTTTGCAGCGCAGTCGTGGGCTCATCGTCCAGGCGTTGTTGCCACAGCGCCGCCAGCTCAAGGTTGCTGCCCTGTACCCGGAAGCGCTTGGCCAGGCGCAGGTCCAGGCGCTCGTAGCGGTACTGGTTGAGGGCATCGTCACCGTAATAGAACAGCGCACTCGACCAGCCGTCGCCCCACTCGCGCATCCAGCCCGCCGAGCCGCTGTTGCGGGCGCTGAGGCGGCGGTCGTCGGGGTTGCTGGCCCAGGCGTCGACGTAGGCGTAGGTCACGCGCAGGCGGTCACGCAGGGTGGGGCGCCAGTCCAGTTGCGCCTCGCTGCCGGTGAAGCGCGCCTTGTTGCTGTTGCTGGCGATGTACTGGTTGTTCTTCAAAGGCTCGCTGATCATTCCGGTGATCTCGTCGTAGAACAGCTTCACATCCATGCTCAGGTCGATGTCGCTGAAATAGCCGTTGTAGCCCAGCTCGCGCGAGCGCATGCGCTCTTGCTCGAGGTCGCCCGGGCCGCGGGTCTTGACGAAATACTCACCGTGCGGCTGGCCAAACGCACTGGGGTTGAGGTTTTTGACCGTGTAGCTCCAGTTGACGTTGTTCTCGAACATGTCGGGGGAGCGAACCGCTTCGGAATAGACAGCACGCAGGCCATGGCGCGGGGTGATCAGGTAGTTGACCGCCACCCGTGGGGTCAGCGAACTGCCAGACAGGCGCGCGTCTTCGAACATCGCCCCGCCCTGGATGATCCAGTGTTCGTCGGCCCGCCATTCCAGCTGGCCGAATAGGCGCCAGGTCTGGTCGACGAGGCTGCCATTGAAGTACGTTTGCGAGTCGGCACGATCATAGCGGTAGTTCATGCCGCTGAGCAGGCGCAGGCTGTCGGTCAGGCTCAGGGTGTCCTGGATTTCCAGGTCGTAGCGGGTTTCGCGGGTGCTCTGGTCGACATCGCCGCAGACCACATCGCGGCCACCTTGGTTGTTCCACTGGTCCTTGATGGCATCGACCAGCGCCTGTTCTTCGGGGTTGCTGCTGCGCGGTGGAGCGTTTGCGCCGCGCGCCACCAGCTCGGCAAAGTTCGGGTTCAACTGCCACAGGCGGGTCAGCTCTGGGCTGAACGACAGCGCCGCATCGCAGGCGCGCCAGACTTGCTGGCGGTCGAAGTGCTGGGCCGAACCCTGGACGTACAGGCTGTGCTCGGGGTTGAAGTCGATGTTCCAGCGTACCGAACCCGCGTAATCCTTGGCGTTGGCGTCGGTGTTGTCGCCGCGCTCGGTGACGTAGGGGAACACCGGCTGGTAGGTATAGGGGCGCTGGTTGCTGCCTTCCTTGGCCGCCAGTTGCCATTCCAGGGTCTGGTCGGGGGCCAGGGTGTGGCTGGCGCTGAGGTTGAAGCGGGTGAGGCGGCGGCTGTCACGGTAGTCCTGGCCGTACTGGTCCTGATCGAAGCCATCGTCTTGCTGGCCGGACACCGACAGGCGCATGTCGCCGCCGTCCCAGCCAAAACCATGGCTGGCGTAAAAGTCGTTGATGCCATCCTCGCCGCGGGTGACCTTGAGGCGCGTGCCATGGCTGTCGGCCGGGTTGCGGGTGAGGATGTTGACCACGGCCATCAAGGCGTTGGCGCCATAGCTGACCGTGTTGGGGCCGCGGAACACCTCGATGCGCTCGATGTCTTCCATGGCCAGGGGGATGTCGCTCCAGTCCACCGTCGCCAGGCCCGCGCGGTACACCGAGCGGCCATCGATCAGCACCTGCATGCGCCGCGCGTCGTTGACGTTGCTGCCATGGTAGTTGACCGTCGGCTGGTTGCCGGCGCCGTAGCCGATCATCATGCCCGGCACCAGGCGCAGCAGTTCGGGGATATCGCGGGCGCCGCTGGCGCGGATCAGCTCACTGTCGAGCACGGTCATGCTGCCAGGGACCGCCGCCGGGGATTGTTTGAGCCGGGTGGCGGTCAGAACCTGCGGCAGGTCGGTGTTGTCGATGAACAGATCGTCGGCCATGGCCGGGCCGCCGAGCAGGGCAGTCAGAAGCAGAAGACGCGGGTAAGGAGGCGTGCCTGGGAACACGGTACGACCTTGTTTCAGGGATGAAACAGGCATGTTAACCGACCGCAGGGCTTTTGCCAGTGATCAGGGCTTCCTTGCCAGCCCTTTCGTAGGCGCTGGCACTGGCCCTGTCGAATACGCACCGTATAATGCAGCGTCGCCACTTAACTTTTGGCTTTAACGGATTAGATATGACTGAACAGCAGCCTGTTGCAGTTCTGGGAGGCGGCAGCTTCGGCACCGCCGTGGCGAACCTGCTGGCGGAAAACGGTGTGCCGGTGCGCCAATGGATGCGCGACCCCGAGCAGGCCGAGGCCATGCGTGTCAACCGCGAGAACCCACGCTACCTCAAAGGCATTCGCCTGCACGACGGCGTAGAGCCGGTCAACGACCTGCTGGGCACCTTGCAGGCCTGCGACCTGGTGTTCGTCGCTTTGCCGTCGAGCGCCTTGCGCAGCGTGCTGGCGCCCCATGCCGAGTTGTTGCGCGGCAAGGGCCTGGTCAGCCTGACCAAGGGTATCGAGGCGCAGAGCTTCAAGCTGATGAGCCAGATCATCGAAGAAATCGCACCTCAAGCCCGTATCGGCGTCCTGTCGGGGCCAAACCTGGCCCGCGAAATTGCCGAACATGCGCTGACCGCCACCGTGGTCGCCAGCGAAGATGAACAACTCTGCCAACAGGTGCAGGCCGTATTGCACGGGCGTACCTTCCGCGTCTACGCAAGTGCCGACCGCTTCGGGGTCGAGCTGGGCGGGGCACTGAAAAACGTCTACGCCATTATTGCCGGCATGGCCGTGGCCCTGGGCATGGGCGAGAACACCAAGAGCATGCTGATTACCCGTGCCCTGGCCGAGATGACCCGCTTCGCCGTGAGCCAGGGTGCCAACCCCATGACCTTCCTGGGCCTGGCCGGTGTCGGTGACCTGATCGTTACGTGTTCCTCGCCCAAGAGCCGCAACTATCAAGTCGGCCACGCCTTGGGCCAAGGCCTGAGCCTGGAGCAGGCCGTCAATCGGCTGGGCGAAGTGGCCGAAGGGGTGAACACCCTCAAGGTGCTCAAGGCCAAGGCGCAGGAAGTTCAGGTGTACATGCCGCTGGTGGCGGGCCTGCACGCCATCCTGTTCGAGGGCCGTACCTTGAACCAGGTGATCGAGCACCTGATGCGCGCCGAACCCAAGACCGACGTCGATTTCATTTCCATCAGTGGTTTTAATTAAGCCGTCAGCGGCTTCGACCGGAACAAGGAGCGACACATGAACGATACGCCCGAACGCGCCCAGCGCGAGTCGATCATCCTGCGGGTGCTGTGGATGTTGGTGTTCCTGGTGGTCTGGCAATTGGCCGAGCTGCTGTTGGGCGGCCTGGTGCTGGTACAGCTGATCTACCGCCTGATCTACGGCGCCCCCAGCGCCAGCCTGATGAACTTCGGCGATAGCCTCAGCCAGTACCTGGCGCAGATCGGCCGCTTCGGCAGCTTTCACAGCGACCAGAAGCCTTGGCCATTCGCCGACTGGCCAGCCCCGCGCGCTCCGGAAGGTGAGGCGCCCCATGCTGTGGCACCCGCGCCGCACCCGGTGCGTGACGAAGAGCCCAAGCTGTGAAGCTGTGGGTGCTGCGCCACGGTGAGGCAGAGCCTCGGGCCAACAGCGACGCCGAACGCCGCCTGACCAGCCATGGCCGCGAGCAGGTGCTGCACAGTGCCGCGCGCCTGCTTGGGCAGCCGTTGCAGGCCATCATCGCCAGCCCTTATGTCCGTGCCCAGCAAACGGCAGCGCTGGTGCATGACACCTTGGATTTCCCCGAGCCAGTGCGCACCGTGGCCTGGCTGACGCCGGACAGCAATGTGCAGCAGGTGATCGGTGAAATCGAAAAGCTCGGCCTGGAGCACGTGCTGTTGGTTAGCCACCAACCACTGGTGGGGGCCTTGGTCTGTGCCCTGGAGCATGGCCATGTACAGCAACCGGCGCCCATGAGCACCGCCAGCCTGGCGGAGTTGGAAGGGGAGTGGCCGTTGGCAGGCCTGATGACCTTGCGCGCAATCAGTTCGCCAGCCTGATGCCGCTTGGCAACTGGCATTTCTGCCAGTTGCCGCTTCACTCGACCGCTTGCTAGCGTGGCGCCACATCGAATGAGTGGCCAGGCAGGGAGCAGTTGATGAAGGGTGATATGCAAGCGCTGTTACGTTCACTGGACTTGCAACCCACAGTAGACAAAGTGCAGGAAGGCGTGGTGCTGGACTTTGCCCAGTACAGCGTGTTGCGCGACTCGGCCGACGCCAAGCTTTACCACCTGATGGGCAAGGTGGGCGATGCTAAAGACGACCTGGGCGAGCTGCAGGAAGCCTGCCTGCGGGTGTCCCGCTTGCTGCAGACCAGTTGCCTGGCGCTGCGCCGATTGCAGCTCGACTATGAGGACCAGTGCCTGGCGCGTGAAGTGCTCGCGAGCCAGTTGGCCTATATGCAGGCCTGCCTGCAGCGTTCGCTGGCCAGTTTTGTGCGTACCCGATGACCTGATAGCCCTCGCCGATGACCTTTCCGGACATTGCCGAGCGGCCCCGCGATGCCGACAATGGGCCATCCTCCCACCGTCCGGACCAGGCGCCATGTCGCAGCACATCTTCTTTGCCCACGCCAATGGTTTCCCGTCTG
Source organism: Pseudomonas sp. ITEM 17296 (assembly GCF_028895205.1). NCBI lineage: Bacteria > Pseudomonadati > Pseudomonadota > Gammaproteobacteria > Pseudomonadales > Pseudomonadaceae > Pseudomonas > Pseudomonas sp. ITEM 17296. The sequence goes on from NZ_WJRS01000027.1 coordinate 64,659, forward strand.
CCACCTACGGCAAGCTGTTCGCTGCCCTGGCGCCGGACTATCACGTTCACCACCTGCCCCAGCATGCCCACGACCCGCGCTTCCCGGTGAATGAAAACTGGCAGAACCTGGTCGATGAATTGCTGCACCACCTGGCGCAGCAGGACGCGCCGGTCTGGGGGGTTGGCCATTCGTTGGGCGGGGTATTGCACTTGCATGCCGCCTTGCGTTGCCCCGAGTATTACCGCGGGGTGGTGATGCTGGACTCGCCGGTGCTGACCCGCGCCGATCAATGGCTGCTGCGCACTGCCAAGCGTTTTGGCTTTATCGACCGCATCACCCCGGCCGGCCGCACTTTGGGCCGGCGCGAGGCGTTTGCCGACCGCGACAGCGCACGGGACTATTTCGCCAGCAAACGCTTGTTCCGCCACTTTGACCCCGACTGCCTGGAAGCCTACCTGGAGCATGGCTTGGAGCCCGCGCAAGAAGGGCTGCGCCTGCGTTTCGACCCGGCTACCGAGATCAGTATCTACCGCAGCATCCCCCATGCCAGCCCAGCGCCTGCCCGGCAACTGCAGGTACCACTGGCGATGGTGCGCGGCGAGCGCAGCAACGTGATCCGCCGGCACCACACGCTGGCCGTGCGCGGCATGGCCAAAGGCGAGTACCACAGCGTGCCGGGCGGGCACATGTTCCCCCTGGAACGCCCGACCGACACCGCCAGCCTGATCAAGGGCCTGTTCGACCGTTGGAGCCACGAATGAGCGCGCACATGGAGGAAATCCGCCTGAGCCTGGGCCATATCGAGCTGGCTGCGCACCTGTTCGGCCCTGAGGATGGGCTGCCGGTGATTGCCCTGCACGGCTGGCTGGACAACGCCAACAGCTTCGCCCTGCTGGCGCCGCGGCTGCAGGGCCTGCGCATCGTCGCCCTGGACCTGGCGGGCCATGGTTACTCGGAGCATCGCCCGCCTGGCGCCAGTTATGCCCTGGCCGACTACGCCCACGATGTGTTGCGGGTGGCCGAGCAGTTGGGTTGGCAGCGCTTTGCCTTGCTGGGCCATTCACTGGGGGCGATCATCTCGGTGCAACTGGCGGGCGCCTTGCCGGAGCGGGTCAGCCACCTGGCGCTGATCGATGGCGTCATTCCGCCCACCGGGGCCGAACAGGACGCCGGTGAACGCCTGGGCATGGCATTGCAGGCGCAGCTGCGCCTGGATGGCAAACGTAAATCCGTCTACCCGGCGTTGGAGCAGGGCGTGCAGGCGCGCATGAAGGGTATGGTCGCCGTCAGCCGCGAGGCAGCCGAACTGTTGGCCCAGCGTGGGCTGATGCCGGTAGCGGGAGGGTACAGCTGGCGCAGCGACAGCCGCCTGACCTTGCCGTCCCCTGTTCGCCTGAGCCACGCGCAAGCCATGGCCTTTGTCAGGCGGGTGAGTTGCCCGGCCTGCCTGGTGGTGGCCGCCGACGGCATGCTGGCGCGCCACACTGAGTTGCTGGAGCAGCTACGCTTTGAGCAGGTGACGCTGCCTGGGGGGCATCACCTGCACCTGAACGATGAGCAGGGCGCGGCCCTTGTCGCAGACTGTTTCAATCGCTTCTTTGGCTTTGCTTGACTTGCACCGGACAAGTGCCGAGGCTTGGCGGGTTGAACAGGGAGACAACCATGCACATGCCAGACACGCTGGACCTTAGCTTCGGCGCTCCGCGCCGACTGGGCTGCCGATGAGCGCGCCCGTAACCCTCCGTACTACCCTCGCTGCCTGCTTCGTGCTCGCCAGCCCCTTGCTGTGGGCAGGTAGCCTGCCCGTTCCCGTGGATGCCAAAGTGGTCGACCAACGCCCTGCAGTGGAGCAGGAGCGCGTGTACCCCATGGGGCCTTTGCGCAAGATCAGCGGCCGCCTGCGGGTCGACGACAAGGTCGAGAGCCGTGGCCAGGTCAGCTCGGTCACCTATGAACTGCCGGTGGAGCGCACGGCCCGCGAAGCGTTCACCAGCGCCCGCGAAGCACTGCAACACGACGGGGGTTACCCGTTGTTCTGGTGCCAGGGCCGCGACTGCGGCGAAGCCAGCCTTTGGGCCAATGATGTATTCGGCAGTGCACGGCTCAATGGTGGTGACGAGCAGCAGGCGTTCATCCTCCTGCGCCGTTCTGCAGAAGAGGCCGACACACTGGTGGCGTTGTACAGCGTCACCCGCGGCAACCGCCGCGCCTACCTGCACGTGGAAGAGTTCGTCGCTGCCAGCCCGCTGGGTGAGCTGCTGCCCACGGCCGCCACGGTGCTGCGCGAAATGCGCGACACCGGCAAGCTCGACTACCCTGACCTGAGCACGCCGCAACCTGCCTGGGTGGCGTTGTTGGGGCGTAGCCTCAACCTGGACAGCACCTTGCGCGCCAGCCTCAGCGGCAAAGAGGCCGAAGCGTGGCGTGAGCAACTGGTCAAGGCGGGCGTGCGCAGCAACCGGCTCGAGGTCGGCAACGCCCCCACCGATGGCCTGCACCTGGAACTGATCCGTTGAACGAGCACCGCCATGGCCAATAATGACCGCCTGCTGATCCAGATCGTCCTGTTGACGCTGCTCGGCGCTGCGTTGTGGGTCATGGCACCATTCATTTCGGCGCTGCTGTGGGGCGCCATTTTGGCCTTTGCCAGCTGGCCGCTGATGCGCTTGCTGACGCGTGCGCTGGGCGGGCGCGAAACGTTGGCCGCCAGCCTGCTGACGGCGGCCTGGATCCTTATCGTGGCGTTGCCGCTGGTATGGCTGGGTTTCAACCTGGCGGATCACATTCGTGATGCCACGGCGTTTGTCCGTGATGTGCAGGTGGATGGCCTGCCCGAGGCGCCGGCCTGGCTGGGCAGCATTCCCCTGGTGGGTGAGCGCATGGTCAATTGGTGGCAATCGCTCGACCAGCAAGGTGCGGCCTTGATCGCTTCGATCAAGCCTTACCTGGGCCAGGTGGGCAACTGGTTGCTGGCGCGCAGTGCGCAGATTGGCAGCGGCATGCTCGAACTGAGCTTGAGCCTGGTCTTCGTGTTCTTCTTCTACCGTGACGGCCCGCGCCTGTCAGCGTTCGTGCTGCGCCTGTTGCAGCGCTTGACCGGCGATCGCGCCGAGTACTACCTGGACCTGGTGGCGGGCACCGTGCAACGCGTGGTCAACGGCGTCATCGGCACGGCAGCGGCCCAGGCCTTGCTTGCGCTGATCGGCTTCCTGATTGCCGGCGTCCCCGGGGCCATCGTGCTGGGCCTGGTGACCTTCATGCTCAGCCTGATCCCCATGGGGCCACCCCTGGCGTGGATCCCCGCGACGGCCTGGTTGGCGTGGAAAGGGGAGTACGGCATGGCGGTGTTCCTGGGTATCTGGGGCACCTTCGTCATCAGTGGCGTGGACAACGTGCTCAAGCCCTACCTGATCAGCCGTGGCGGCAACCTGCCGCTGGTCATCGTGCTGCTGGGTGTGTTCGGCGGGTTGATCGCCTTTGGCTTCATTGGCCTGTTCATCGGGCCGACTTTGCTGGCGGTGGGGTATAGCCTGCTGCTGGACTGGAGCCGCAACGCCGGGCAGCAAACACCGTAGCGTCTTTGAACGGGGCGCATTTTTACGCATTCTTTATGCGTTGATCCATCCCTCGATCTCGCCCCTTTACGCCCCCCCCCTCGGACAATATCCCCAAAGCGGCCCAAGCGCCGCACCACGGGGAGCTCCACACATGAACATGCTCGACGGGCTGTCACTGCTGCTGGCAGTGGCATTGGCGATTTACCTGCTGATGGCGCTGCTGCGCGCCGATCGCAGCTAGGGAGTGGCCATGCACAGTTACGACTTTGCCTTGTTACTGGCGTTTTTCGCCATCGTGCTGCTACCGGCACCTTGGCTTGGGCGGTTCTACTACAAGGTGATGGAAGGCCAGCGCACCTGGCTATCACCGGTGGTGGGCCCGGTTGAGCAGGCCTGTTATCGACTGGCAGGCGTACGCGCCGACCAGGAGCAGAACTGGAAGCAATACACTCTGGCGTTGCTGGCCTTCAACCTGGCCGGGTTCCTGTTGTTGTTTGCCGTGCTGTTGTTGCAGGGCTACTTGCCGCTCAACCCACAGCAACTGCCCGGGCAGGAATGGTCGCTGGCGTTCAACACCGCCGTAAGCTTCGTCACCAACACCAACTGGCAGGCTTACAGCGGCGAGTCATCGGTCAGCTACCTGAGCCAGATGCTGGGCCTGACGGTGCAGAACTTCGTCAGTGCTGCCACTGGCCTGGCAGTACTTGTGGCCCTGTGCCGCGGCATTGCCCGCCGTTCGGCCGCCACCCTGGGCAACTTCTGGGTCGACATGACTCGGGCCACGCTCTATGGGTTGTTGCCCCTGTGCCTGGTGCTGGCGCTGCTGCTGGTGTGGCAGGGTGTGCCGCAGACCTTTGCCGACTATGCGCACGCACTGACCCTGCAAGGCACTGACCAGACCATCCCGCTCGGTCCGGCCGCCAGCCAGATCGCCATCAAGCAGCTGGGCACCAACGGCGGCGGCTTCTTCGGCGTCAACGCCGCACACCCGTTCGAAAACCCCACGGCGTGGAGCAACCTGTTCGAGGTGGCGTCGATCATTCTCATCCCGGCGGCGCTGGTGTTCACCTTCGGCCATTACGTGAAAGACCTGCGCCAGAGCCGGGCGATTCTTGCCTGCATGCTGAGCCTGTTCCTTATCGGTGGGGCTACAGCGCTGTGGTCCGAATACCAGCCCAACCCGGCCTTGCAGAGCGCGCAGGTGCAGCAAAGCGCGCCGCTGGAAGGCAAGGAAAGCCGCTTCGGCACCACCGGATCGGTGCTGTGGACAGTGACCACTACGGCAGCCTCCAATGGCTCGGTCAATGCCATGCACGACAGCCTCAACCCGCTGACCGGCATGGTTGCGATGGTCAACATGATGGTCGGCGAGGTGATCTTCGGCGGCGTCGGTGCGGGGCTCTACGGCATGCTGTTATTCGTGCTGATCGCCGTGTTCCTGGCCGGCCTGATGATTGGCCGTACCCCGGAATATCTGGGCAAGAAGCTGCAGGCGCGTGAGGTGCAACTGCTGGTGGCGACCTTGCTGGTGATGCCGGTCGGCGTGCTGGTGCTGGGCGCTATCGCCGCCAGCCTGCCGGGCCCGGCGGCGGCGGTGAGCAACCCCGGTGCCCATGGCTTTAGCCAACTGCTGTACGCCTACACCTCCGGCACCGCCAACAACGGTTCGGCCTTTGCTGGTTTTGGCGCCAACACGGTGTACCACAACCTGATGATCGGCCTGGCCATGCTGGTCGGCCGCTTCGGCTACATCCTGCCGATATTGGCCCTGGCCGGCAGCCTGGCGGCGAAAAAGAGCGCACCCCAGGGGCTGAACAGCTTCCCCACCCACGGCCCGCTGTTCACCGGCCTGTTGCTAGTGACCATCCTGTTGGTGGGTGGCCTGACCTTCCTGCCGACCTTGGCCCTCGGGCCAATTGCCGAACACCTGAGCCTGGGCTTCTGAGGAACCACCATGAACATGCCCATTCCTGAAGTAAAAGCCCCCCACAGCGCCAAGGACCAGACCCGCTTCGCCGCGCTCTGGCGCCCGGCCCTGATCCAGGCCTTCGTTAAACTGGACCCTCGGCAGCTCAAGCGCTCGCCGGTGATGCTGGTGGTGGCGCTGACTGCCGCGCTGACCACTGTGTTGTGTTTTGCCCCCGGCAGTGGCGTGAGCACAACAGTGGCGGTGCAAATTGCCCTGTGGCTGTGGTTTACCGTGCTGTTCGCCAACTTCGCCGAAGCCCTCGCCGAAGGCCGTGGCAAGGCCCGCGCCGACAGCCTCAAGGCTGGGAGCCAGGGGTTGAGTGCCCAGCGTCGCGACAGCGCTGGCGCTTTCGAAATGGTTGCCGCGACCGCGCTGCGCAAGGGCGATGTGGTCAAGGTGATCGCGGGTGAACTGATCCCGGGTGACGGTGAGGTAATCGAAGGCATCGCGGCGGTCAACGAGGCGGCCATCACCGGTGAGTCGGCCCCGGTGATCCGCGAGTCCGGCGGCGACCGTTCTGCGGTCACCGGCAACACGCGGCTGGTGTCTGACTGGTTGCTGATCCGCATCACCAGCAACCCTGGCGAGTCGACCCTGGACCGCATGATCGCCTTGGTCGAAGGGGCCAAACGGCAGAAGACGCCCAACGAGATTGCCCTGGATATCCTGCTGATTGGCCTGACCCTGATCTTCCTGATCGTGGTCGTGACCCTACAGCCGTTCGCCCACTTTGCCGGCGGTAGCCTGCCGTTGATCTTCCTGGCCGCACTGCTGGTGACGTTGATCCCCACCACCATCGGCGGCTTGCTGTCGGCCATTGGTATTGCCGGCATGGACCGCCTGGTCCGGCTCAACGTCATTGCCCGCTCCGGCCGCGCGGTGGAAGCTGCGGGCGACGTGCACACCCTGATGCTCGACAAGACCGGCACCATCACTTTCGGCAACCGCCGCTGCAGCGCGCTGCATGCCGCGCCGGGCGTCACCGCCAAGGAGCTGGGGGAGGGTGCCTTGTTCGCCTCGCTGGCCGATGACACAGCCGAGGGCAAATCGATCGTCGAGTACCTGCGCCAGTTGCACGATTTCGTCGAACCCTCCGGGCAGCAGCTCGAACCGATCGCCTTCAGCGCCGAGACACGGTTGTCGGGTGTCGACTTCCAGCAGCACCGCTACCGCAAGGGTGCTGTCGATGCGGTGCTGGCATTCGTTGGCCTGCAACGGCTGGAAATGCCGCCGGCATTGGCCCGCGAGGTCGAGCGCATTGCCCAGAGTGGCGGCACGCCGCTGTTGGTGTGTGTCGACCAGCGCTTGCTTGGGGTGATCCACCTCAAGGACGTGGTCAAGCCGGGTATTCGCGAGCGCTTTGCCGAGCTGCGCAAGCTGGGTATCCGCACCGTGATGGTAACCGGTGACAACCCGCTGACGGCCGCTGCCATTGCCGCCGAGGCCGGGGTCGATGACGTGCTGGCCGAGGCCACCCCAGAGAAGAAGCTGGCGCGCATCCGTCAGGAGCAAAACGACGGCCGCCTGGTCGCCATGTGCGGCGACGGCGCCAACGACGCCCCGGCGCTGGCCCAGGCTGATGTGGGCATGGCCATGAACGACGGCACCCAGGCAGCCCGTGAGGCGGCCAACATGGTCGACCTGGACAGCGACCCGACCAAGCTGCTGGACGTGGTCCAGGTGGGCAAGGAACTGCTGGTGACCCGTGGCGCCTTGACCACCTTCTCGATTGCCAACGACGTGGCCAAGTACTTCGCCATCCTGCCGGCGTTGTTCGCGGCCATCTACCCGCAGCTGGGCGTGCTCAACCTGATGCACCTGGCCAGCCCGCAGAGCGCGATCTTGTCGGCGATCGTGTTCAACGCGCTGATCATCATCGTGTTGATCCCGCTGGCGCTGCGCGGTGTGCGGGTGCACGCGGCGAGCGCGGCCCACCTGCTGCGGCGCAACCTGCTGATCTACGGGCTGGGCGGGATCATCGTGCCGTTCGCCGGGATCAAGCTGATCGACATGCTGCTCAATGCCTTGCACCTGGTCTGAGGAGGCCGCCATGAACACTTATGTACGCCCGGCCTTGAGCCTGGCCTTGTTGATGACGCTGGTCACCGGCGCGTTGTACCCGCTGGCGGTGACCGGTATTGCCCAGGTCGCCTTCCCTGAACAGGCCAATGGCAGCCTGGTGCGTGACGCGCGCGGCGAGGTGCGCGGCTCGGCACTGATCGCCCAGGATTTCCAAGGCGATGGCTGGTTCCATTCGCGGCCCTCGGCAGGGGCTTATGCCACGGTTGCCAGCAGTGCCAGCAACCTGTCGCCGAGCAACCCGGCGCTGGCCGAGCGGGTAGGCAGCGAGGCCGCGAGGCTGTACCGGGCTGAGCAAGGGCCTGTGCCGCAAGCCTTGCTGACCACCTCAGGCAGTGGCCTGGACCCGCATTTGCCGCCGGAGGCGGTGGCTTATCAGGTAGCGCGTGTGGCAGCGGCCCGCAAGGTGCCCGTTGAGCGCTTGCAAGCCCTGGTGGAAGAGGCCACCCTCCACCCATTGATCGGGCCGCCTGTGGTCAATGTCCTGGCGCTGAACCAGGCCCTGGAGAGGTTGGGAGAGTGAGCTTGGGGCCGCTTTGCGGCCCAATCGCCGGCAAGCCGGCTCCCACAGGTATCGCACCGCTCGCAAGGGCGGTGAGGTCCCTGTAGGAGCGGGCTTGCCCGCGAAGGCCTGCAGAGCAGGCCCAGATTCACCGATCGCCGCACAATCGAAGGATGAAACATGAGTGATTCCGCCCGCGCAGACGCGCTGTTGGCCAACCTCCCGCGCGAAGGCCGCGGCAGCCTCAAGGTATTCCTCGGCGCCGCACCGGGGGTGGGCAAGACCTACGCCATGCTGCAAGCCGCCCACAGCCAGCAACGCCAGGGCGTACAGCTGCTGGCCGGGGTCGTCGAAACCCATGGCCGCGCCGAAACCGAGTCGCTGCTTGGCGGCTTGCCCCAGCAGCCCCTGCTGCGCAGCGAGTACCGTGGCGTCACCCTTGAGGAAATGGACCTCGACGGCCTGCTCAAGGCCGCACCTGCGTTGGCCCTGGTCGACGAACTGGCCCACACCAACGCCCCCGGCAGCCGCCACGCCAAGCGCTGGCAGGACGTTCAGGAACTGCTCGCCGCCGGCATCGACGTGTACACCACGGTCAACGTCCAGCACCTGGAAAGCCTCAACGACAAGGTCCGCGACATCACCGGCGTGCAGGTGCGCGAAACCCTGCCGGACTGGGTGCTGCAGGAAGCGTTCGAATTGGTCTTGATCGACCTGCCACCGCGCGAATTGCTGGAGCGCTTGCGCGAAGGCAAGGTGTACGTGCCCGAGCAGGCGCGGGCTGCGATCGATGCCTATTTCTCCCAGACCAACCTCACCGCATTGCGCGAGCTGGCCATGCAGACCGCCGCCGCCCAGGTCGACGCCGACCTGGCCCACGGCTACCGCCAGCGCGGGCAGGAAGCTCCGGCCCTGCGCGGGCGCCTGCTGGTGGGCATCGATGGCGACGACCAGGCCGAACGCCTGGTGCGCCACGCCAGCCGCGTAGCACAACGCCGGCACCTGCCCTGGAGCCTGGTGCATGTCGACAACGGTAAGCTGCGCGACGAAGCCGCACGCCAACGCCTGCAGGCCGCGCAGCAACTGGCTGAGCGCCTGGGCGGCGAAGTGGTGCTGCTGCGCGCTGGTGAAGTGGCGCGCACGCTGATCCAGCATGCCGGCGAGCGGCGTGCCAGCCTGGTGCTGGTGGGGCAGTCGCGTGATCGCCTGCGCCGTCGCTTCTTCGGCGCCGGTGTAGCGGCGCGGCTGCTGCGCGAAAGCCACGGCCTGGAGATCAACGTGCTCGACCGCGATGCCCAGCCGGCCCCGGCCAGTGCGGCGGTGCAACGGGTATGGGTGTGGCGGCACTACCTGCTGGCCCTGCTTGCCACGCTGCTGGCGGCCGGTTTGTCGTGGGCCGTGTCCAGCGTGCTGGCGCTGCCCAATATCTCCCTGGTGTTCCTTGCCGCCGTGCTATTGGTTGCGGTGCGCAGCAGCCTGGGGCCGGCCTTGGCCTGCGCCGCGCTGTCGTTTCTGACCTACGACTTCCTGTTCATCCCGCCCAATTTCTCGTTCAGCATCCAGCGCGAGGAAGACGTGCTGACCTTGGTGTTCTTCCTGCTGATGGCGGCCCTCACCGGCAACCTTGCGGCCCGCCAGCGCCGCCAGTTGCAGGCGCTGCGCGAGACGCAGGCGCAGACCAACCAGTTGCTTGATTTATCCCGCCGCCTGACCGTTGCCGCCGACCGCCAAGCGGTGTTCAACGCCGCCGGCCAACACCTTGACGGCTGGCAGGATGTGCAAGTCTGCCTGCTCGAACGTAACCCCGAAGGCCAGCTGCACCTGGCCAGCGGCGAGGCCCACGGCCTCAGCGACAACGAGCGCGCCGCCGCCGAGTGGGCCTGGCAGCACGGGCAGGCGGCGGGCCATGGCAGCGACACCTTGCCCAATGGCCGCTGGTGGTGGTGGCCGCTGGCGGTCGATGACCACCCGCTGGCCTTGCTCGGCGTGCGCCCGCGCTCTGGCGACCCGCTCAGCGCCCAGCGCCGGCGCCTGCTCATGGCCCTCGGCCAACCCCTGGCCCAAGCCCTGGCCCGCGCCCGCCTGGCCGAACAATTGGAAGCGGCGCGCCTGCATGGCGAAACCGAGCAACTGCGCAGCGCCTTGTTAGCCTCGGTCTCCCACGACCTGCGCACGCCCTTGACCGCCATGCGCGGCAGCATTGACAGCTTGCTGGCGCTGGGCGAGGCGATCCCCGAGGACGACCGCCGCGAGCTGCTGGAAGGCACCCGCAACGAGGCCGAGCGCCTGGACCGCTACATCCAGAACCTGCTCGACATGACCCGGTTGGGCCATGGCGGCCTCAAGCTGGCCCGCGACTGGGTGGCCCCCGCAGACATCGTCGGCAGTGCGCTGAACCGCCTGCGGGTGGTGCTTGCGCCCCTGCGCGTGCACACCGATGTGCCGGCCGAGCTGCCGTTGCTGTTCGTGCATGCGGCGCTGATCGAGCAGGCCCTGGTCAACGTGCTGGAGAACGCTGCACGCTTTTCGCCGGCCCAGGGTCGGCTGGAACTGCAGGTGTCGGTGCAGGGCGAACAACTGCGCATTGCCGTCAGCGACCAGGGCCCAGGCATTCCTGTGGCCGAGCGGGAGAAGATTTTCGACATGTTCTACACCGCCGCCCGCGGTGACCGGGGCGGGCAGGGCACTGGGCTGGGCCTGGCGATCTGCCAGGGCATGATCGGCGCCCATGGCGGGCAGATCCTGGTGGGTGAAGGGATCGATGGCCAGGGCACCGGCATCACTTTATGCTTGCCGCTGCCCCCTCAACCTGAAGCCGAAAGCGAAGCCCCATGAGCCAGTCCGCCACCCTCCTGGTCATCGACGACGAACCGCAGATCCGCAAGTTTTTGCGCATCAGCCTGACGTCCCAGGGCTACAAGGTGATCGAGGCCGCCACCGGTAGCGAGGGCCTGGCGCAGGCTGCCTTGGGGAAGCCCGACCTGGTGGTGCTCGACCTCGGCCTGCCGGACATGGACGGCCAGCAAGTGCTGCGCGAACTGCGTGAGTGGAGCGCAGTGCCGGTGCTGGTGCTGTCGGTGCGGGCCAGTGAGGTGCAGAAGGTCGATGCGCTGGACGGCGGCGCGAATGACTACGTGACCAAGCCGTTTGGTATTCAGGAGTTTCTGGCGCGGGTGCGCGCCTTGCTGCGCCAGGTGCCGCAGGCCGGCGGGGGCGAGGTGGCGGCCAGTTTCGGGCCGTTGACCGTGGACTTTGCCTTCCGCCGTGTGACCCTGGAGGGCGTCGAGGTGGCGCTGACCCGCAAGGAGTATGCGTTGCTGGCCCAGCTGGCCGGGCACCCGGGCCGGGTGATTACCCAGCAGCAGTTGCTCAAGGACATTTGGGGGCCGACCCATGTGGACGATACCCACTACCTGCGGATCGTGGTCGGGCACCTGCGGCAAAAACTCGGGGATGACCCCATGGCGCCGCGTTTCATCATCACCGAGGCGGGCGTCGGCTACCGGTTGGTCGCGCCCGCCTGATGATGCCGGCCGCTGTTACCACCCCAACTGCTTGTGCAAGCCCAGGGCGTCGTAGTAGTCCCCTTGGTAGATGATCTTGCCGTCTTTGACCTTCACATAGCTCACCCCATCGAACGACAGCGCTTTGTGGGTGGCGGGCGTTTGCGCGTCCCAGGCGCCAGTGTTGGTGCCGCTGAAGGTCCACTGGAAGGCGATGCCGTCTTTGTCGACGATCGGCGTGCCGTTGATCTTCCATTTGAGGTCTGGCACGGCGCCCACGAACACCTTGATCACGTTGTCGCGTGCGGCTTCGCGGCCCTTTTGCGGGGTGCCGACGGTGACGTCGAAGTACTCGGCGTCCTTGGCCAGGTAGCTGGCGGCCTTTTCGGCGTCATGGGCGTTCCAGGCTGCCATGTAGGCGTCGACGATCTGCCTGGGGGTTTCGGCCGCCTGGGCGAGGCTGGCGAAGGTGAACAGCGACAGCAGGTAGAACGCTCTAATCAAAGGACGCATGTTTGCCTCGCTTGCGGGCGTGCCCGCGGGTTGTCGGCCGGACGGCCATTGCGCGTGGTCAGGCCCTTGGCGGCTCCTTTTCGAACAGTTGCCGTACGACTTCCAGGTAGCGCCGCGCGCCCAGGCCCAGGGGCCGCGGTTTGACCCAGATGATGTCGACCCACAGCCGTAAGCGGCTGGCCATGTTGTCGAAGCGCACCTCGGCCAAGGCGCCCGAGGCAATCAACGGTTCGACCAGCGGCTGCGGCAGGTAGGCCCACCCCAGGCCGGATTGCACCAGATCCAGCGTAGCCAGATAACTGTCGGTCAGCCAGATGCGCCGCGACAACACCATGCGCGGGTCGGAGCCGGTGGCTTTGCCGGAGGCCACGATGATTTGCCGTTGCTCGGCGAAGGCTTCTTCGGGCAGTGGCGTGCCGCTGTTGCGCCCGGCGGGATGGCGGGGGGACGCGACGGCGACCAGCAACTGGCTGCCGGCTTCAAGAAACGACTCACGTTCATCGATGCCGGGCCGTTCGAAAACCAGCGCCAGCTGCACGCTGCCGTCATGCAGCAAACGAATCGCTTCGGCTTGCGTGGCCGAACGCACTTCGATCTCAAGGCTTGGGAATTCTTGCGCGAGGGTTTCCAGCGGCTGGCTCCAGCGGCCGGTTTGCAGCTCGGGGGCCATGGCGATGGTCAAGCGCTTTTCAAGCCCCTTGTGCAGCTGCAGGGCCTGGGCGTCGAGCAGGTTGAGCTGGCAGATCACCTGCCGGGCCTGGGGTTCGAGGGCCAAGGCGGCGCTGGTTGGCAAGGCTTTGCGCGTGGCCCGGTCGAACAGGGCCAGGTCCAGCTCGGCTTCCAGCTGGGCGATGGCCATGCTCACGGCCGAAGGCACGCGGCCCAGCTTGCGCGCTGCTGCGGAAAACGACCCTGCCTCCAGTACGGCCAGAAAAACTGCAAGTGAGTCGCTGGTGAAGGCCATTGTCAGAAAACCTGATTGATCGGTTGAGCCGCGTAGCGTGTAGGAGCAGCCTTGTGCTGCGAAGAGGCCGGTGACAGCAGCAAGATTCACTGTGCGGTCCTATGGCCTCTTCGCAGCACAAGGCTGCTCCTACAGGGGATCGGGATAGTGCGAAGGCACTGGCCTCACAGCCTATAACAATCCCTCTCGGGCAGGTTACAGATCTTCCGACAGGATACGGTCCACGCTGTCGACAAAGTAGTCCACGCTCGCCCGTGTGGTGCACATCGGTGGTTTGATCTTGAGGATGTTCAGGTAGTCGCCGGTCGGCTGCATGAAGATGCCCAGGTCACGCAAGCGGTCGCACAGCAGCAAGGTCTCCTCGGTCGCCGGCTCCAGCGTCTGCCGGTCGCGCACCAACTCAAGCCCCAGGTAGAAGCCCGAGCCATGCGCCGCACCTGCGAGCGGGTGCTTGTCGACCAGCGCCTGCAAGCGCGCCTTGAAGTAGCGGCCGGTGTCGCGGGCGTTGTCCCACAGCCCTTCCTCTTGCATCACGTCCAGCACCGCCATGCCGATGCGGCAACTGACCGGGCTGCCCCCCGCCGATGAGAAGAAGTAGCCCTGCGCCTCCAGCGCCTCGGCGATTTCGCGGCGGGTGATCACTACCCCCAGCGGCTGGCCGTTGCCCATGCCCTTGGCCATGGTGATGATGTCGGGCACCACCCCTTGCTCCTCGAAGCCCCAGAAGTACTCGCCCAGTCGGCCATAACCCACCTGCACCTCGTCGGCGATGCACACGCCACCGCGGGCGCGCACCTTGGCGTAGGCGTCCTGCAGGTAACCCGCTGGCAGCGAGATGCCCCCGGCGTTGCCGTACACCGGCTCGCAGATGAAGCCGGCCAGTTGGCGGCCACGGGCATCGAGGTCGGCCAGCTTGGCGTCGACGTCGCGCAGGTAGTCGGCGGCGCTGTCGGCACCACGGAAGCGCCCACGGAAGGTGTTCGGTGCCTCGACCGGGTGCACCCAGTCTGGCCGGGTCTCCAGGGCTTGCGGGTTGTCGGCGATAGAGGTGGAAATGGCGTCTGTAGCCACCGACCAGCCGTGGTAGGCCTCCAGCACGCTGAGCAGGTCGCGCCCGCCGCTGTAGGCCCAGGCCAGGCGAATGGCCAGGTCGTTGGCCTCGGTGCCGCTATTGACCAGGAACACCCGGTCGAAGCCTGCTGGCGCCAGCTTCAGCAGGCGTTCGGAGAACTCGGCGATGGCCGCGTAGTGGAAGCGCGAGTTGGTGTTCAGCAGCGACCATTGCCGCGCCGATTCCGCCACCATGCGTGGGTGCCCGTGGCCAAGCACGGCCACGTTGTTGAGCATGTCCAGGTAAGACCGGCCCTGCATGTCGATCAAGTAATTGCGCCAGCCGCGTTCGATATGGGGCGGTTGCGCGTAGTAGTGCTTTTGCGAACGGGCGAAGCTGGCATCACGACGTGCCAGCAGCGCCTGTGCATCGGGCAGCGGTTCGGCGTCGCAATCAAAGCCCAGCAGCGTGGCAGGCGACGGGCACAGCGCCAGCCAGGCAGCGGTCTGGGAGGGGGTGGCGAAAAACGGCGGGCGGGCGTCGTTATCCAGGCACAGCTGAATGCTGAGCAAGCCACCGCTGCTGCCCAATTTTTGACCTTTTGCCAGGGCCTGCCCCTCTGCCGGAGCATCCTCCAGGCCACCTAGCCACAAGCTCCAGTGGGGTGTGCGCAGGCAGCCGTGGCCATCGCCATGGCGCCGCCAGGTACCGGCCTGCGGCGCCTGCACGGTGCTGGCGTTGGGCACATGCAATTCGACACCCAGCGCGCAGGTGGCAGGTTCTTCAGCGCGGTCGATATGGGTTTGTGACAGGCGATATTGGCCATGCAGCGTGCACGCCGGGGCCGGTTGTGCAGCCAGCAGGTGCTGGTCGAAGCCTGGCTGTTCCCAGTTGCCTGCTTCGCAGTGCGGGCTGAGCACGCCCAGGTCGAGGCGAGCCACTGGCTGGCCGACCCGTTCAGGCAGCAGTAGCGCGCAACTGGCCAGGTCGGGCCGGCTGGGTTGAATACCGGCCGCCAGCAGAATAGCCGCCTCCATCAGCGCGAATGGCACGGCAGTAGCCGTGTCGAAAATTTCCCATTCGTGGGCGATGTTGTTGCGGATGTACTGATTGCCCGGGTCTACAGCCAGCTGTTGCTCGCTGCTTAGCACCAGCACCGCAGCGCGGTTGAGCACCAGCGGCCACAGGGCACGCAGCTCGGTTTCGCTCAGCGGGTTGAGGGCCTGGTAGGCTCGCACCGCCGGCAGAATGCGCAGTGGGTCGCCTTCGGCATGGTGCAGCAGTGCCGCACAGGTCACCGAGAGGTCGGCAATGCGCCAGGTGCGCAGCAGGTCGCCGAAGTCGATGACGCCCTGCACCTGCCACTGGCGCTCGTCATCGCGGGCCCACACGGCGTTGTCATCAGTGATGTCCAGGTGCACGGCTTGGCTTGGCAGCTGCTCCACCAGCGGCGCCAGGCGCTCGGCGGCCAGTTGAGTGGTTTGCTCGACACGGGCGCGTTGCCCGGCGTCCTGCAGCACCGGCAGCAGGTGCTGGATCAACGCCTGCGCGTGCTGCGGGTCCCATTGCAGGGTGCGGTTCAAGCCGGGGTGGTCAAACTCGGCCAAGGCTTGATCCACTTTCGCGCACAGCCCGCCCAGCTCGGCAATCAGGCGCGGCGCCATGTGCTTGAGGCGGGTCAGCGGTTGGCCGTCGATGTAGTCGAGCAGGCGCACCCGCAGCGGTTGCCCGTCGATGTCCAGGGCCAGCAATGCCTGCCCGTTTTGCGCCGGGCGCACTGCGGGTACCGGCAAGCCCTGTTCGCGCAGGTACGCCAGCGCGGCATGCTGCGCCTCCAGTTCGACCTGGGCATAGCTGCCGTGGCAGGCCTTGAGCACGAAACGGCCCTGGGCGGCATCCACGCGGAAGTTCAAGTCTTGCTGGCTGCCCAGCGATGACAGGCTGCCCGCCAGGCCGTAGTGTGCCTTCAGCAAGGCGTGTGCCTGGGCCTCGCTGAGCGCAGGGCTGGGCAGGGCGGAGCGCTGGATCAGGATGTCCAGGGCAGGGGAGGCGGGCGTTTGGTGGTGGCTGGGCATTGGGCTCTACCGTTGGTGCTGGGGTTGACGGTAGGGAATTTATGCCCGTTTTGGCTGATGATGGAAGACGATTGTTGTCAGAATTTTTGATGATTGGTGTGGGTTGTGGGTGCATGTCTTGAGTTTTGCGGCGCCTA
>NZ_WJRS01000028.1:0-78884 GCF_028895205.1 Pseudomonas sp. ITEM 17296
CAGAGCGCGCGCTTGGCCTAAGAAAAGGGGGCAATGCTCACCACTGCCGCTTGTCTGGCCTGGTCAACCCGAGCTTTTCGATCCGGTAACGCAGCATATCCCGCGACAGCCCCAGCATCCGCGCCGACTTAGTCACATTCCAGTCAGTCCGGTCCAGGGTCTTGCACACTAAATCCCGCTCCATGTCCGGCAGGCTGGTACCCGGTTCTGGCTCATGCCGTGGCATCTCGAATACTGCAGGCGCCTGCTGCTGTATCAGCGGCTCGTCAATCAGCGTCATGCACAGGTTCAACTGATGCGATTGCACCACCTCATTGGGTGCCAGCAATACCGTCTGCTCCAGCATGTTGCGCAGTTCGCGCACGTTGCCAGGCCAGCTGTAGCCCAGCATCAGGGCCTCTGCCTCGGCGGAAAAACGCAGGTTCGGCTTGCCATAGCGCCGCCCGTGGTGCGCTAAAAAATGCCTGGCCAACAGCAGAATATCCTGCCCCCGGGCATACAGCCGCGGTACCTTCAAGGCGATGATGCGTAGCCGGAAGAACAGGTCGCGGCGGAACTTGCCTTGCTGCACCATCTGTTCGAGGTTGCAGTTGGTAGCGCTGATCACCCGCAAGTCGACCTTGCGCTCCTTCACCGCGCCAATGCGGCGGATGCTGCGATCCTCCAGCAGTTTGAGCAGCTTGGCCTGCAGCACAAGGTCCATCTCGCCGATTTCATCGAGGAACAGCGTGCCGCCATCTGCGGCCTCGACCAGGCCTACGCGACGCTCCTTGGCATCGGTGAACGCGCCTTTTTCATGGCCAAACAACTCCGCTTCCAGCAAGTTGGCCGGGATCGACGCGCAGTTGAATTCGATGAATGGGCCCTTGCTGCGCGAGCCATCAAAATGCAGGGCCCGGGCCACCAGTTCCTTACCAGTACCGGTCTCGCCCTCGACCAACACCGGCGGCAGGTCGTCGCTGGCCATGCGCCGCTCGGCGTCCAGCACCTGGCGCAGGGTGTGCTTGAGGCTGTGCATCACCGGCGACTCGCCAATCAGTGCCTGCAGCCCGGACTTCTGCGCCTCACGCTCCTGGTAGAACGACAAGGTGCGCTCCATTCGTTCAGCCGCCAGGGCCTTGTCCAGGGTCAGTTTAAGCTCGGCCAGCACCACCGGCTTGGTCAGGTAATGAAAGGCGCCCTCCTTCATCGCCTGTACCGCGTCTTCGACATTGCCATAGCCCGTCATCATGATGACCTTCAGCGCCGGCGCCTGCGCCACCAGCACGCGCAACAGGTCATGCCCACTCATGCCTGGCAACGAGTTGTCGGTCAGCACCGCATCGGGCTGGGCCTGCTTGATCTGCTCCAGCGCAAGCTCCGCGCTGTGGCAGACCGTCACCTCGTAACCCTTGAGGCTCAGGTAGGTGCGTATGTTGTCAGCAAGGATTTCATCATCCTCGACTACCAGGATGCTGTGTTCCATGGTCCCCTCCCGCTGCGATATTGAAAGTAAGGCTTACGCGGGTTCCTTCCTCTTCGCGGCTGCTCAGGCTGACCGAGCCGCCAAAACGCTCCATGATGCGTTGAACCAGGGCCAGACCAACACCGAGGCCGCCCTGCTTGGTGGTGAAGAACGGCTTGAACACCATCCGTTCCTGCTGTTGGCTCATGCCCTTGCCGGTATCGCTGAGCAGCAGCACGGCGCGTTGGCCGTCCTGCACGTTCACCTGGGCGCGCAGTACACCGCCTGCCGGCATGGCTTCAAGGGCATTGGAAAACAAGCTGTTGAGGATTTGCGTCAGCTGCAGCGGTTGGCTGGCCACACACTGCACGTCGGGGCCCTCGTAGCAGAACTGCACGCCGTTGCGCGCCATCTGCTGGGCGAAGGCCAGGTGGGTGTCCTCGATGGACGCGACCAGGTCCACGGCCTCGGGCTCGTCACTGGTCGGGCGCAATGACACCAGCAAGTCGCGCACCCAACGTGACATGCGGTCGACCTGGCTGATGATGTCGGTGATGTTCTTTTGTGCGGTGGGGTTGGCGATCTCCTGGGCCAGTTCGGCGCTGGAGCGGATGTTGGCCAACGGGTTGCGCAGGCTGTGGGCCACCGCAGAGGACATTTCGCCCAGTGCCACGTAGGTTTCACTGGCTACCAGGCGGTCTTGCTGCTGGTTAAGCATCAGCGCCGCCCGGCGCACGATCCAGAACAGGCCAAAGTAAATCAGCGCGCCACCCACCAGGGTCGAGGCCCAGATCAGTACATAACCGCGCTGGATACGCCGGATCAGGTCCTGCGGCTCCTTGTAGATTTCCACCATCGACAGCACCTGCTCGCCTTGGCTGTCGAACAGCGGGATGTAGTTCTCGATGAACAGGTACTTGGGTTCGCGCAGAAACTTCTGTTCTTCACGGTCGTCCTCGGCCTGGTGGTAGCTGGCAGACACCGCTTTGCGCGAACGGAACGCGCGCTCCAGGTCGCCATCCTCCTCGATCCGCTCGCCAATCAACTGAGGGTTGGTGGACCAGACAATGGTCCGGTCGCGGGCGTAGACGTTGGCCAACAGGGTATCGGGCAGGTGTTCGACGTGGTCGAGGAATTCGACACGGGTCGATTCGGCCAACGCCGGGGTGAACTGCAGGTGCTGCAGGTCCAGGCGCGGATCGAGCAGTTCGCCCATGGTGGTCCCCGGCGGCAGTTGCGAATGGCGGACCTCGGCTTGGGCCATGGCCTGGATGAATTGGGCGGTGAGCATGGCATCGCGCTCCACGCTGTCGCGCACCACGAAGCGCGTCGACACATAGCCCAAGCCACCGGCCACCGAGGCGATGATCAGCAGGCTGATGATCGAAAACCAACGCAACAGGTTGAACTCGCGCAATGGCGCCGCAAAACCACTGGTGGCCGCAGACGCTTTGTCGGGCACTTCGTTTTCCAGCATCTGCATTGAGGGGTTCCCGCGCTGGGCGTCCGTTCTGAAGCGCACCCTTGCCACGATTAGTAGCAATTTAATGGCACTTCACCCAGGTCGCCAAGGCGACCCGTTGTTGCCATGCTCACGTTGCAAAAAATCAGCCAGTCGACGAACGAAAAGACATATTCATATTTTTCAGTCACTTGAAAGAACTTATTAAAATCCGGTCAAGCTTCAGTCCCCACTTTTGGGTAACAATTACCCAAAAAAGATCTATTTGTTATAAATCATGTAGTTACGATATGAACCTAAAGCCCACTAAGAAGATTTGGCCAACCTGAAATTCAGCGAAACGCGGGTGCCATGCCCTAGGCTGCTACTCAACCTCACCGCGCCACCAAAGCGCTCCATGATGCGTTTGACCAAAACCAGGCCAACGCCCAGCCCGCCCTGCTTGGTGGTGAAGAACGGCCTGAAGGCCATGCGCTGCTGTTGCTCGGTCATGCCCTTGCCGCTATCGGACAGGCGCAGCGTCAAGCCGCGCCGGTCGTGGCGCACCACCTCGACACGCAACTTCCCGCCCTGCTCCATCGACTCCAATGCGTTGGCAATCAAACTGCTGAAAATCTGCCGCAGTAACGCCGGGTGCCCCAACACCTGAACCGCCGGTAACGGTTGCAGGTCGAGGGTGACGCCACTGCGCGCCAGCGGCACGGCAAAGGTCTGCAGGCTTTCCTGCAGCGCCTGCGGCAGGTCCACCGCCACCGCTTCATCATTGAGCGGGCGCAGTGACTGCAACAGCTGCCGGATCCACTGCGACATGCGGTCGACTTGGCTGATGATGTCGTTGATGTTCCTTTGCGCTGGGCCCTCGTCGAACGCCTGCGCAAGCTCGGCACTGGAGCGGATGCTCGCCAGCGGGTTGCGCAAGCTGTGTGCCACCGCCGAAGACACCTCGCCCAGGGCCACGTAGGTTTCATTGTTGATCAGCCGTTTCTGTTGCACCGCCAGCAGCTTGGCCGCCCGGCGCATGATGCCGTACAGGCCGATATAGACCAGCCCGGCGCCGACGGTGATCGCCAGCCAGATGAGGATCAGGCCATGTTCGATGCGCACGATCAGGTCATGCGGTTCCTTGTAGATCTCCACCATGGCCGTGACGTGCTCGCCATCGGCGTCGAACAACGGAATGTAGTTTTCGATGAACAGCTGCTCAGGTGGAGTCACGAACTTTTGCTCTTCGCGTGCCCGCTCAAAGTCGTGGTAGCTGGCCGAAACCCGCATCTTGTACTCGAAGGCGCGGTCCAGGTCGTCGTCGCCTTCGATCAACTTGCCGATCAGCGCCGGGTTGGTCGACCAGATCACCGTGCGGTCCGGCGCATAGATATTGGCCAGCAGCATGTCCGGCAGGTGGGCGATGTGGTCGAGGAACTCGCCCCTAGCCTTGCGCCGGGCATCGGGGTCGACATCCGGCAGCGCCGTGCGATCGGTACGCGGGTCCAGCAATTCGCCCATGGTGCGCACATTGGGGATCGACACATGGCGCACTTCAGCATCAGCGATAGAGGTGATGAACTGAGCGGACAGCAGCGCATCGCGCTCGACGCTTTCATCGATGATGAAGCGGCTGGAGATCAGCCCCAGCCCGACCGCCACCGAGAGGATGATGGCCAGGCTGACCCAGGCATACCAGCGCAGCAGGTTGAACGGCTTGCGTGGGGCTGTCGCCTCGGTACCGGCAGGCACTCCAAGGGCGTCGGAACGGGGGGCGATGTCCATGGCGGACTCCACAGCTGGGCACCTTTGAAGGTTATAGCCCAGAGTTGGGGGAACCATGGTTCTAAATTGATGTCATCCGCCGAAGGGTGACCGCCGCGCTGCTCGGCCACGTCGCGCGCCTACAGCGGCGAGTCGTCCGCCAGCCCTTGCAGCTTGCGGTAATCGCGCAGCACGTTGGGCACGTAGCGGCGGGTTTCGGCGTACGGAGGCACTGCGCCCCGGCGCAACACCGCGTCGGGGCCGGCGTTATAGGCGGCCACGGCCAGCGTGATGTCATTGTCGAACAGGGTCAGCATGCGTTTCAGGTAGCGGGCCCCACCCTGCACATTGTCCTCAGGGTCCAGGGCGTTCTCCACGCCCATCTCCCGCGCGGTATCAGGCATCAGCTGCATCAGCCCCACCGCGCCCGCCGGCGAGCGGGCCTTGGGGTTGTAGCCGGACTCTGCCTTGATCAGCGCATGCAGCAGTGCTTGCGGCACGTTGTGGGCCAACGCTGCAGCGGCCACCAGCTCGGCATAGGGCCGCCCGGTGATCATTTGCGCACCGGCAGCCCCCGCCTGGGCCAGCGGT
The DNA here is from genome assembly GCF_028895205.1 of Pseudomonas sp. ITEM 17296. Classification (NCBI taxonomy): domain Bacteria; kingdom Pseudomonadati; phylum Pseudomonadota; class Gammaproteobacteria; order Pseudomonadales; family Pseudomonadaceae; genus Pseudomonas; species Pseudomonas sp. ITEM 17296. Next base: position 5,244 of record NZ_WJRS01000028.1, read on the forward strand.
TCGCTGATCACCCGCTGATACTGGCGCCCGGGCCGATGGACGTTGGTCAGTACGTAGCCGCCCTTGGCATCGATGGAGATGTACACATCGGCCTGGGCGGCACCCGCCGCCAGCCAGATCAAACCCAGGATAAGTCCACGCATGTCGGTCGCCTCTTCGTCGTGGCCCCCGATGTGGGGGAAATGCCCCGGAAAACCCGAGGTTGCAGACCACGACGCAAGCACTGTGCCGCTTCCTGCACCGCATGGCGCAAGGCCCCGAGGCAGACGTGCACGGCTGTTGCATGGTGCCTGCCACAGCATGTTCCTACGCAGCGGAGGGCATCACCATGCAGCGCAGATCCAACCCCCAACGTGGCTTCACCCTGCTCGAACTCCTCGTGGTGCTGGTTGTGCTCGGCCTGCTGGCCGGTATCGTCGCGCCCAAGTACTTCAGCCAGCTTGGCCGCTCGGAGGTCAAGGTGGCGCGGGCGCAGATCGAGGGTTTGAGCAAAGCCCTGGACCTCTATCGCCTGGAAGTCGGGCATTACCCCAACAGTGAACAAGGCTTGCAGGCACTGGTCATCGCCCCTAGCGGCGAGGCCCGCTGGACCGGCCCGTACCTGCAGAAGGCCGTGCCGCAAGACCCGTGGGGCCGCGCCTACATCTACCGGCAACCCGGTGAGAACGGCGGCGAGTACGACCTGCTGTCGATGGGCAAGGACGGCCAGCCCGGTGGCGACGGTGAGAACGCCGAAATCACCAGCTGGCAATAAGGAGCTCGGCCATGCGCTACAGCCTCAAGGCCCTGGGCAGACAGGGCGTGGTGCAATTGCAGATCGACGCCGAAGATGCCGACCAGGCGCGCCGCCAAGTCGAGGACCAAGGCTTGCGGGTGGTCAGCGTGAAGGGCCAGGGCAGTGCCTTGCGCGGCATGGCCTGGCGCCGCGAGGCGAGCTTTGACCTGGTGTTGTTCAGCCAGGAGCTGTCGACCCTGCTCAACGCTGGCTTGCCATTGATCGATGCCCTGGAAAGCCTGGCGGAAAAAGCCCCCGCTGCGGCCTCGCGCAAGGTGCTCGGCGAACTGGTACGCCAGCTGTACGAGGGGCACTCGCTGTCTCAGGCGCTGGGCCGCCAGCCCAGGATATTCCCGGCCCTGTACGTAGCGCTGGTGCAGTCCAGCGAGCGCACCGGCGCCCTCGGCGACGCCCTCGGCCGCTATATCGCCTACCGGCAACGCTTGGACCTGGTGCGGCAGAAACTGGTGGGGGCGTCGGTTTACCCACTGCTGTTGTTGCTGGTCGGTGGTGGCGTGGTGCTGTTTTTGCTCGGCTACGTGGTGCCGCGCTTCAGCCAGGTGTTCGAAGGCATGGGTACCGAGCTGCCGTGGCTGTCACGCCTGCTGATGCAGATCGGGTTGTTCTTGCATGCCCAGCAACTGCCGCTGGCGCTGGGCAGCGTGGCGGGCATCACCGCCCTGGTGCTGCTGCGCCGCCACCCGCGGGTACGGCGCTGGGCAGCGCGCCAGCTCAGGCGCATGCCAGCGCTGCACCAGCGGCTGATGATGTACGAACTGGCGCGCTTCTACCGCTCGCTGGGCATCCTCCTGCAAGGCGGTATTCCTATCCTCACGGCCATGGGCATGGCCCGCGGGCTGCTGGGTAGCGCCGCCGCGCAGGGCCTTGAACAGGCCAGCCAGCGCGTGGCCGAGGGGTTGCCGCTGTCCGACGCGCTGGAGGTTGGGCAACTGGTGACGCCGGTGTCGCTGCGGCTGCTGCGCGCCGGTGAGCAGTCGGGCAACCTTGGCGAAATGCTTGAGCGTTGCGCCGACTTTCACGACCAGGAGATTGGCCGCTGGGTGGAATGGTTCGTGAAGCTGTTCGAGCCGCTGCTGATGACGTTCATTGGCCTGTTGATCGGCTTTATCGTGATCCTGATGTACATGCCGATCTTCGAACTGGCCTCAAGCATTCACTGAAGGCTCAGGCCGAGGCTTTCGCGCAAAGTCGTGCCTTCATACGCGGTGCGGTAGACGCCACGTGCCTGCAGCAATGGCACCACTTCTTCGGTGAAACGGCGGAACTGGCCTGGATGGCCAATGTAGATATTGAAGCCATCCAGCGCCCGCGCCTCGAACCACTCGGTCATTTTTGCCGCCACCGTTTCGGCGGAGCCGACGAATGCCCCCGGGCGTAGCTGGCGGCCGAACTCCACCGCCTGGCGCAAGCTGAAGCCCTGCGCCCGCGCCTGGTCGGCAATGCGCTTGGCATTGGTGAAGAAGCTGCTGCGGGCATGCTCCAGGCTCTCTTGAGGGAACGGCGCATCGAGGTCGTACTGGGTGAAATCGTGCCACCCGAAATTGCGCCCGAACTCCTTGAGTGCCAGTTCGAAGCTGTGGTCCTGCTGGTGGTAGTGGCGCTCGATCTCACGGGCGTGAGCATCGGTGTCGCCCACATAGATTTCTGCACCTGGGAGTACCAGCAACTGCTCCGGGTCTCGCCCCAGGCGCGCGGCACGTTCCTTGACGTCACGATAGAAGGCCTGGCCCTGCTCGATGCTGGCCGCGTGGGTGAAGATTACATCGGCGGTGGCGGCGCCCAGGTCGCGGCCCTGCTGCGAGTCGCCAGCTTGGAAGATTACCGGTTGGCCCTGGGGCGAACGCTGGATGTTCAAGGGCCCCACCACCGAGAAGTGTTCGCCCTTGTGGTTGAGCGCATGCAGCTTCGAGGGGTCGAGAAACTGGCCCGTGGCGCGATCGCGCGGGAAGGCGCCGCTCTCATAGGAATGCCACAAGCCCTGCACCACCTGCACGTGTTCCTCGGCGCGGGCGTAGCGGGTGTCGTAGTCGTAATGCTCGTCACGGCCATAGTTACCCGCGGTGCCGGCATCGCCGCTGGTCACCACGTTCCAGCCGGCGCGGCCTTTGCTGATCAGGTCCAGCGAAGCAAGGCGACGGGCGACGTTATAGGGCTCGTTGTAGGAGGTGGTCAGGGTACCGACCAGCCCGATATGCCGGGTGGTGACGGCCAGAGCCGAGAGCAGGGTCAGCGGCTCCAGGCGGTTGAGGTAATGCGAGGGTGAGCCGGGGGTGATGTATTGGCTGTCGACGATGAATATCAGGTCGAATAGCGCAGCCTCGGCCTGGCGGGCGATGTCGATGTACCAGTCGATGTTGACACTGGCATCGGCCGGCAGCTCGGGGTCGAGCCAGAGGTTATGGCGGCCAGGGCCGCCGCAGCCCATGGTCAAGGCGCCGAGTTTGATTTTGCGGGTGGTCATGGGGAGTCCTCTGAAGTGATGGGGCAGTACCGGCCTCTTCGCGGGCAAGCCCGCTCCCACAGGATTCAGCGTCGACTCGGTCCCTGTGGGAGCGGGCTTGCCCGCGAAGAGGCCAAACTCAATGGTCGTTGGCCAGCGCCGCAGCAAACGAGGTATCGAACAGGCTCGCTGCCGGGTAGGCCTTGATCAGCCCAAGCCCGGCAAAGAAGTCCACTGTCTTCTGCGCATCGACAATCACCTGGGGGTTGAGTGGCGCCACGTCGGTGCGCGCGCGGGCGAACCAGGCCCGGGCAATGTCACGGTCGGCGCGGGTGCGCTTGGCCCATGCATCGGCATAGGCCTCGGTGTTGGCTGGGTTGCTCAAGGTCCAATCACGGGCCTTCTTCAAACGCTGCAGAAAATCAGTGATCTGCGCACGCTTGGCGTCGACGGCCTTGGCGTTGGCCACCACAAAGCTCTGGGCCGGAATCAAGCCTTCGGCTGTGGCCAGCACCCTGGCGCCTTGGCGCTCCTGTTGGGTGACATAGGGCTCCCAGGTCGCGATCACGTCCACCGAACCGCCATCCAGGGCGTGCGAGGCATCCAGCGCGCTGAGGTAGCGCAGCTCCAGGGCATCGCGGGGCACGCCGGCTTTGTCCAGGGCGCTGAACAGCAGTTGCTGGCTCCACGAGCCTTTCCACAGGGCCGCGCGTTTGCCGCGCAGGTCTTCAAGGCTGTGAATGTCCGAATCTTTGCGCGCCAGGATAGCGACCCCTTCGAGGTTCTGCCGGCTCACCGCAATCACCTTGATCGGTGCCCCCAAGGCACCGAGGAACAGCGGCGGCGCATCGCCCAGCAGGCCAATGTCGAGGCTGCCGACATTCAAGGCTTCAGCCACCGGGGAGCCTGCGGTGAACTGCTTCCATTCCAGCGTATAGGGCACGTCATCGAGCACGCCGGCGGCTTCCATCACCGCACGGGCATTGAAGCTTTGGTCGCCAACCACCAGGGTCTGCGCAGCGGCGGCCAGGCTCAGTGAGGTGGCCAGCACACCGGCGGCCAGTTGCTTGAGGTATCGCACGTTCGTCTCCAGGGCCAATAAAGGCGCAACTAGGTAGTCGATCCGCCCGTGCGGTCTCGCTTTGATAAATGACAGTGGTATGCGCTTTGAATCTAACCAGCGCCTTGCTTATAAGTTATCGATGTATAAAGCCTGTGGGAAATTCGTTCTAGGCATAACCTAATGCCTTCGACGGTGGCCTATTTCAAAACAGATAGGCGAGCCTGTAAATGCATATTTTGCATATTAGCTTATGATTAATTTTACTTTGGTGAATATTCAGCGAGTTTGCTAGGGTTAACCGAAACCGTCAGCCGAGCCTGAACCATGAGCCAATCCCTGCGCCTGGAGCGCCTGCGACACTTCATCGGTGCGCTTTCGGAGCTGCTCGACCGAGCCCCCGACGAAGCCACCCTCCTCGACCAAGGCCAAGGCCTGCTGCGCAGCCTGGTCGCCCATGACGACTGGTTACCCGAAGCCCTCGCCCAACCGGACCCAAGCCGCTACCAGCAATACCTGCTGCATTGCGACTCGCGCCAACGCTTCTCTGTCGTCAGCTTCGTCTGGGGGCCAGGGCAGCAGACGCCGATTCACGATCACCGAGTCTGGGGGCTGATCGGCATGCTGCGCGGCGCTGAATATTCGCAAGGTTTCGCCCGCAGCGAGCACGGTGCGTTGCTGCCGGCCGGTGCGCCGGTGCGGATCGACCCTGGCCATGTCGAAGCGGTTTCGCCGCGTATCGGCGACATTCACCAGGTCAGCAACGCCTTCGACGACCAGGTGTCGATCAGCATCCACGTCTACGGCGCCAACATCGGCGCGGTCAGCCGGGCGGTGTACCTGGCCGACGGCACTGAAAAACCCTTCATCTCCGGCTACTCCAATACCCTCCTGCCCAACATCTGGGACCAGTCCAAAGAGAATCCAGCCCCATGAGTACTCTCGCCACCCGTTCCTTCCATGACATTCGCCGGGCCTTGCTGGCCCATGAAGAGCTGGCGTTGATCGATGTTCGCGAGGAAGACCCGTTCGCCCAGGAACACCCGCTGTTTGCCGCCAACATCCCGCTGTCGAAGCTGGAGCTGGAAGTCTTCGCCCGGGTACCGCGGCGTGACACCGCCATCACCCTGTATGACGACGGTGAAGGGCTGGCTACGCTGGCTGCCGCGCGCCTGTCGGCGTTGGGCTACAGCGATGTGGCACTGCTCGAGGGCGGCCTGGCTGGCTGGCGCGCGGCTGGCGGCGAGTTGTTCCGTGACGTCAACGTGCCAAGCAAGGCCTTTGGCGAACTGGTCGAAAGCGAGCGGCACACGCCGTCGCTGGCGGCCGAGCAGGTGCAGGCATTGCTCGATGCCCAGGCCGATGTGGTGGTGCTCGACGCCCGTCGTTTCGATGAGTACCAGACCATGAGCATCCCCGGCGGCATCAGTGTGCCGGGGGCCGAACTGGTATTGCGCGTGGCCGAGCTCGCGCCGGACCCTGCCACCCAGGTAATCGTCAACTGCGCGGGGCGTACCCGCAGCATCATCGGCACCCAATCACTGGTCAACGCCGGCATCCCCAACCCGGTGGCGGCACTGCGCAATGGCACCATCGGCTGGACGCTTGCCGGCCAGCAACTGGCTCACGGCCAGCAACGCAGCTTTGCCCCCGTTAGCGACACCACCCGCGCCAGCGCCGCCGACCGTGCCCGCGCCGTGGCCGACCGCGCCGCAGTCACGCGGCTGAATCGCGAAGGCCTGGCGGCCTGGCAGGCCGAGCCCCACCGCACCACCTACCTGTTCGATGTGCGTACCCCTGAAGAGTTTGCCCAAGGCCACCTGCCAGCCAGCCGCTCGGTCCCCGGCGGGCAACTGGTGCAAGAGACCGACCATGTCGCCAGCGTGCGCGGCGCCCGCATCGTGCTGGTGGATGACGACGGTGTGCGGGCCAACATGAGTGCCTCGTGGCTGGCCCAGATGGGTTGGCAGGTCGCCGTGCTGGACGGCCTGTCGGCAGCGGATTTCAGCGAGCCCGGCGATTGGCAGGCGCCATTGCCGGAACAGCCCCAGGTGAACGAGATCGACGTCGACCAGTTGCACACCTGGCTGCAAGCGCCAGGCACGGTGCTGCTGGACTTCACCACCAGCGCCAACTACGTCAAACGCCACATCCCGGGTGCCCATTGGGCGATCCGAGCGCAGTTGCCGCAGGTGCTGGAGCAACTGCCGGTTGCCGAACGCTACGTGCTCACCTGCGGCAGCAGCTTGCTGGCGCGCTTTGCGGCGGTCGACTTGCAGGCCCTGACACACACACCGGTGTATGTGCTGGAGGGCGGCACTGCGCGCTGGATTGCCGCAGGCAAACCGCTAGAGAGTGGGGAAACCCACCTGGCAGTGGCGCGCAGCGACCGCTACCGCCGGCCCTATGAAGGCACCGACAACCCGCGTGAAGCCATGCAAGGGTATCTGGACTGGGAGTTCGGCCTGATCGCCCAACTGGAACGCGACGGTACGCATGGGTTTCATGTTGTCCGTTAACGTGCGCCCCGGTCATCAGTGACGCAGTAGGTAGGCACCCGCAGGAACATGCTTTTGCAGCTTCTTGCATTTGCCCGGCGGGGGTTGGTGCCCAGGTGGGCGATCGGGATACCAGATTCGGCATTTGCCTGGCGGCGGCCCGTGGCCCCGCGGTACCTCGAAAGCAGCATCGTCCATGAGGTATTCAGCCATGCCCACTCGCTGCTGACCGGCAACGCCCTGGCGTTGCTGGGCAGCAGCCAGGGAGACTGATCGCGCAGGCTCCGGGCTGGCCTCTGCGGGTATTACTTGAACGGCCGACGCCTTTACAGCACCCGGCGGCGTACCCGAAATCCGGGCTTGGTTCGCCGCCTCGATCAATTGCAGATTGCGATTGCGCAAGGCCACGTTGCGTCCAACCCGCAGGTTGGAGCGCGCCGCCAACACTTCAGCCTGTTCGTATTGCCCCTGCTGCAGGCGCAGCACACCCAGGTAGTGCAGCGTGGCGGGGTTGTTCGGCTGGATTTGCAGCGCCCGCTCCAGCGTGGCGGCAGCCTGGTCCAGTTTGCCTTCTGCGTATTGCCTGGAGGCTGTTTCGATCAGCAGGGTCGAGGCCGTGTTACTGCTTGCAGGCGCCGTGCGCTCGCCGGCGGTGATGAAATCGCACGCAGTGATACTGAACAACAGGGTTAAGGCCGACAGCATACGCTTGCTTGGCATGAGGAACGCACTCGACGGGTCCAGGTGGGCCTGGTTCGAAAGAAGACGCTATCGACCTGAACATGCCATCGAAGTTCCCGATCAACCGCTCAGATACGCGGCAGGCCATTGCTTCACCGCCCACTAGCCGCTAGAGTCCGCCCTAAGGCGTTCGCTGCGCCTGCGGTCCGCGCGAAGGGGTGCCCAAGCCACGCTTCATCTCATTTTCATTCCAGCTCCCGGCTTGTCGGCGGACCGAGCCCCAAAGGAGTTGGCATGCCCGCCATCCATGCTTCCCGTCATCACGGCCTGCTCGACCTGGCCGACCTGCGCAAACGCGCCAAACGCTTGCTGAAAGCTGTAAACAACGGCGAGGCCGACGAGGCGTGCGCCCAGCTGCGCCTGCTCGGCCTGGCCGGCCCGCACTACCGGCTCGCCGACACCCAGTGGTTGCTGGCCCGTGAGGCGGGTTTTGCCAGTTGGCCAAAGCTCAAGGCGCATGCTGACGCTGTCGCCTTTGCAGCGCGCCACCCAAGCTTCACCGCCGATGGCGAGGCTACCGTGCAGCACTGGCGCTGCGGCAATGACATCGCCCATAGCTTGCGCACAGTGGGCTTTAACGGCGCGTTTCACATGTTCGATGACCCGATGGTCATGGGGCCTGTGCCGGCACTGCCAGAAGATGAGTACTGGCCCGTGCGTGCCGCGTATACGCAACAGGCGTTCAACCTTGGCGCGCAGGACGTCGAGCAGCGCCAGGCTAGGCAGCGCGCAGCACTGGCACAGTTGAACGCTGATAGTGAAGTTGTGCTCTGGTGCGAAGGGGATGCTTACGATCAGCTATTTCTGATCCGGATTCTGGCAAGCCTGCCCTGCCTGCCGCGGCGGCTCGAGCTGATCGAAATTACCGAGGTGCCCGGCGTCGAGCGCTTCATCGGCATCGGCCAACTCGCCCCCGACCTGCTTGCCTGGCTTTGGCCACAACGGCGGCCTTTGGGCCCAGACTCCATAGCGTTAGCAAAGCAGGCTTGGGCTGCCTATACCGCACCAGACCCACGCGCCTGGGCTGCCCTTGCGGTTCAGAAGCACCCGTCTTTACCCCAATTAAGCGCAGCACTTGTGCGCCAGTTGCAGGAGTTGCCAGGGGCAAAGGATGGCCTGAGCCTCACAGAGCGCTTGCTGTTACGCATCCTCGCGCAAAAGGGTGAGCTCCCGGCCGGCCGCGTGTTTGCACAGCTGATGATGCACGATGAACCATTGCCTTACCTGGGCGACCTGATGTTCCACGTGCTGCTGCAACCGCTGATCCATGCACCGCACCCGCTGTTGCTGGAAGGCTCAGGAGAGGGCTGGGCGCAACGGCCCTTGAGGCTGACTGCACTGGGCGAAAGCGTTCTCGACGGGCAGGCCAATTGGCTGGATCAGGCGCCTCCTCCGCGCTGGGTTGGCGGTGTACTTATCGACGCTGAGCAAGCGCCTTGGGTAGTCAGCGAGCGAGGCGAAGTCTGGCAACGCCATTAGGGAAATGCTGCTGGCGCTTGATCTCAAAGGGACTCAACCTTTTCAAGCGCCAGCACGTACCCGCCGCATCACCATGCCCACCAGCACCACATTGACCAGTGCCAGCAAGCACAAGGTCACCAATACCCCCATTGAGCCAAAGTGCTCAAACAGATAGCCACCCACCAGCGGCGTCAAGGCCTGACCGATCAGCGAAGGCCGCGACATGCGCCCCATCAGCAGCACATACTGCGCGGGTGGCATCATTGCCAGCGGCAACAGCCCGCGCACGATCGCCCGCAAGCCGTTACCGCAGCCGAATACCAGCAGGCCCACGGCCGTGGCCGCCGGCACCAGCGTCACCAGCAGCAAGCCCACCAGCACCAGGCTTACCCAGGCCAGCGCCGTCCAGATTGGGTGGCGCTTGCCCGCCAGAATCTGCAGCACCCGCGAGGCCACCTGGCTGGGGCCGAGCATCGCCGCCAGGCCGATCGCCACCGGCAGCGAATGCCCAAGGCCCTGGAGCACGGCGACCAACTGCACGGCAATCGCCGTCATGATGATCGCGCCAATGGCGAACATGCCGGTCAACAGCAGGTAGAGCTGGCGATCTACCCCGACTGCAGCGCTGTTCTGCTGTACCTTGCGCACCTCGACCTGCCCGCCCGGCGGCAATACACGCCAATACAAAGGGGCTACCACCAGTAGCAGCACAACCGCATAACACACGCAGGTCGTGCGCCAGCCCAAGTGCTCGATGGCCAAGGCCACGGTCGGCCACGACAGGGTCGAGGCAAAGCCGGCAATCAGGGTGATGCCAGTGATAGCCTTGCCAGCGCCCTCGCCATACAGGCCGCCCAGGGTCGAGAACAAGGCCTCGTACAGCCCCATGGCCATGCCCACACCGATCACCGCCCAGGCCAGCAGGAACACCACCAGGCTGTGGCTGGCAGCCATGATCAGCAGGCCCACTGCAACCACCGCACCACTGGCCGCCATTTGCGGGCGGCCGCCGTAGCGGGCGACCAGGCGGCTGGACAACGGGGCGCACAGCGCCGAGACCATCAGGCTCAGCGACAACGCGCCGTACACCCACTGGCTGGGCCAGCCAGTGTCACGGCTGATCGGGTCGGCCATCACGGCCATGAGGAAGAACGAACCGCCCCAGACCAGGATTTGCAGGATGCCCAGGCAGACGATGCCGAGGGGCCTGGGGAATTGGGGGGTGCTTTTCACTACGAGGCCTTGAGTCACATGCGTGGGTGTCTGCACCGGCCCTTTCGCGGGGCAAGCCCGCTCCCACAGGAATCTCAGCGACGCTGAGAGCAGCATATGACCTGTGGGAGCGGGCTTGCCCCGCGAAAGGGCCAGCACAGGCACCCTACCATGCCCACCATCGATGAAATATCCCGACATATCATTCAGCGTGATAATAACCTTCGCCCCGTTCGATTCGTGCCTCACGCGCAAGACACTCACACTCCGCCCACTACTAATACATTGGCGGAGTTCTCCATGGAACAATCACTCAAACCCTTGCGCTTTCCACTCGCTGCCCTGGCAGTCGTAGTGCTCAGCGCTTGCGGTCGAACCCCCGACGCCGTGCAGGCGCCCGCCGCGCCCAAGGTCAGCGTGGCCAAGGTGATCGAGCAGCCGATCAACGAATGGGACGAGTTCACCGGCCGCCTCGAAGCCCCGGAAACCGTCGAAGTGCGGCCACGGGTCTCGGGCCAGATCGATCTGGTTGGTTTCACCGAGGGCGCGCAGGTCAAGAAAGGCGACCTGCTGTTCCAGATCGACCCACGCCCGTTCCAGGCAGAGGTCCGCCGCCTCGAAGCCCAACTGCAGCAAGCCAAGGCCACGGCCATCCGCAGCGCCAACGAAGCCCGCCGCGGCGAGCGCCTGCGTGACAGCAACGCGATCTCCGCCGAGCTTGCCGAGTCGCGCAGCAGCGCCGCCGCCGAAGCCCGCGCCGGGGTCGATGCGATCCAGGCCCAACTCGACCTGGCCCGCCTGAACCTGAGCTTCACCCGCGTGACCGCGCCCATCAGCGGCCGGGTCAGCCGTGCCCAGTTCACTGCCGGCAACATCGTCACCGCCGATGTCACCCCGCTGACCAGCGTGGTCTCCACCGACAAGGTCTACGCCTATTTCGACGCCGACGAGCGCGTGTACCTCAAGTACACCCAGCTGGCGCGTGAAGGCCAGCGCGGCCAGGCCACCCCGGTGTACCTCGGCCTGACCAACGAAACCGGCAACCCGCACCTGGGCCAGATGAACTTCGTCGACAACCAAGTCAACCCGCGCACCGGCACCATCCGTGGCCGCGCCGTGTTCGACAACCGCGACGGCCAGTTCACCCCCGGCCTGTATGCCCGCCTGAAGCTGGTCGGCAGCGCCCAGTACGACGCCGTGCTGATCAACGACGAAGCCGTCGGCACCGACCTTGGCAAGAAGTTCGTGCTGGTGATGGACAAGGACAACAAAGCCGCCTACCGCGCGGTAGAGCTGGGGCCGAAGCTAGAAGGCCTGCGCATCGTGCGCAGCGGCCTGGCCAAGGACGACCGCATCGTGGTCAGGGGCCTGCAGCGTGTGCGCCCAGGCTCCGCGGTAACCCCGGAAGACACCCCGATGGCCAGCGAGCAGACCCTCGCCGCCCTCGCCCAACAGCGCCAGGCCCTGGAGGCCAGCAACCCGGCGCCGAAGGTAGCGGGCGCCACTGTAAAAGTCGCCAGCGCCCAAGCGCCACGCGGTTAAGGGACCACACCGATGAACTTCTCGAAATTCTTCATAACCCGGCCGATCTTCGCGGCGGTACTGTCGCTGGTACTGCTGATCGCAGGGTCGATCTCGCTGTTCCAGTTGCCGATCAGCGAATACCCCGAGGTGGTGCCACCTACAGTAGTGGTGCGTGCCAACTTCCCGGGCGCCAACCCCAAGGTGATCGGTGAAACGGTCGCCGCGCCGCTGGAGCAGGCCATCACCGGCGTGGAGAACATGCTGTACATGTCTTCCCAGTCCACCGCCGATGGCAAGCTGACACTGACCATCACCTTCGCCCTGGGCACTGACCTGGACAACGCGCAGGTGCAGGTCCAGAACCGTGTCACCCGTACCCAGCCCAAGCTGCCGGAAGAAGTGACGCGCATTGGTATCACCGTCGACAAGGCCTCGCCCGACCTGACCATGGTCGTGCACCTGACGTCGCCGGACAACCGCTACGACATGCTCTACCTGTCCAACTACGCCATCCTCAACATCAAGGACGAGTTGGCGCGCCTGGGCGGCGTGGGTGATGTGCAGCTGTTCGGCATGGGCGACTACTCGCTGCGCGTGTGGCTCGACCCGAACAAGACCGCTTCGCGCAACCTGACTGCCAGCGACGTCGTTGCGGCCATCCGTGAGCAGAACCGGCAGGTTGCGGCCGGCCAGTTGGGCGCCCCGCCCGCCCCCGGCTCCACCAGCTTCCAGCTGTCGATCAACACCCAAGGCCGCTTGGTCAATGAGGAAGAGTTCGAGAACATCATCATCCGTGCCGGTGCCGATGGCGAAATCACCCGCCTGAAAGACATCGCCCGGGTCGAGCTGGGCTCCAGCCAGTACGCCCTGCGCTCGCTGCTGAACAACCAGCCGGCGGTGGCGATCCCGATCTTCCAGCGCCCAGGCTCCAATGCCATCGACATCTCCGACGAAGTGCGGGCGAAAATGGCCGAGCTGAAGAAGGACTTCCCTGAGGGGATGGACTACAGCATCGTCTATGACCCGACCGTGTTCGTCCGTGGTTCGATCGAAGCGGTAGTGCACACGCTGTTCGAAGCGCTGATCCTGGTCGTGCTGGTCGTGATCCTGTTCCTGCAGACCTGGCGCGCCTCGATCATTCCGCTGCTGGCCGTGCCGGTGTCGCTGATCGGTACCTTTGCCGTGATGCACCTGTTCGGCTTCTCGCTCAATGCCTTGTCGCTGTTCGGGTTGGTATTGGCCATCGGTATCGTGGTGGACGACGCCATCGTCGTGGTGGAGAACGTCGAGCGTAATATCGGGCTTGGCCTGAAACCGCTGGAAGCCACACAAAAGGCCATGAGCGAAGTGACCGGGCCGATCATCGCCACCGCCTTGGTGCTGTGCGCCGTGTTCGTACCTGCGGCGTTCATTTCCGGGCTTACCGGCCAGTTCTACAAGCAATTTGCCCTGACCATCGCCATCTCGACCGTGATCTCGGCATTCAACTCGCTGACCTTGTCGCCGGCCTTGGCGGCTGTGCTGCTCAAAGACCACCACGCGCCCAAGGACCGTTTCTCGCGGTTGCTGGAAAAGCTGCTGGGCAGCTGGCTGTTCGCGCCGTTCAACCGGTTCTTCGACCGTGCCAGCCACAGCTATGTTGGCGGCGTGCGCCGGGTCATCCGCTCCAGCGGCATCGCCCTGTTCGTCTACGCCGGCCTGATGGGCCTGACTTACCTGGGCTTCTCGTCCACCCCGACCGGTTTCGTGCCGGCCCAGGACAAACAGTACCTGGTTGCCTTCGCCCAGCTGCCGGACGCCGCCAGCCTCGACCGCACCGAGGCGGTGATCAAGCGCATGAGCGAAATCGCCCTGAAGCAACCGGGTGTTGCCGACTCGGTGGCCTTCCCAGGCCTGTCGATCAACGGTTTCACCAACAGCCCGAACAGCGGCATCGTGTTCACCCCGCTCAAGCCATTTGACGAGCGTAAAGACCCGAGCCAGTCGGCAGCCGCCATCGCCGCCGCGCTGAATGCCCAGTTCGCCGACATCCAAGACGCCTACATCGCGATCTTCCCGCCTCCGCCGGTTCAAGGCCTGGGCACCATCGGCGGCTTCCGCCTGCAGATCGAGGACCGCGGCAACCTGGGCTACGAAGCGCTGTACAAAGAAACCCAGAACATCATCGCCAAGAGCCACAACGTGCCGGAGCTGGCTGGCTTGTTCACCAGCTACCAGGTCAACGTGCCACAGGTCGATGCAGCCATCGACCGCGAAAAGGCCAAGACCCACGGCGTGGCGATCAATGACATCTTCGACACCCTGCAGGTCTACCTGGGCTCGCTGTACACCAACGACTTCAACCGCTTTGGCCGTACCTACCAGGTCAACGTTCAGGCAGAACAACAGTTCCGCCTCGACGCCGAGCAGATCGGCCAGTTGAAGGTGCGCAACAACCTGGGCGAGATGATCCCGCTGGCGACCTTCCTCAAGGTCAGCGACACCTCCGGGCCTGACCGCGTCATGCACTACAACGGCTTCATCACTGCCGAAATCAACGGCGCGGCGGCACCGGGCTACAGCTCTGGCCAGGCCGAGGCTGCCATTGAAAAACTGCTCAAGGAAGAGCTGCCCAACGGCATGACCTTCGAGTGGACCGACCTGACCTACCAGCAGATCCTCTCAGGCAACACCGCGCTGTTCGTCTTCCCGCTCTGCGTGCTGCTGGCCTTCCTGGTGCTGGCCGCCCAGTACGAAAGCTGGAGCCTGCCGCTGGCGGTGATCCTGATCGTGCCGATGACCCTGCTGTCGGCCATTACCGGGGTGATCATCTCGGGTGGCGACAACAACATCTTCACCCAGATCGGCTTGATCGTACTGGTGGGCCTGGCGTGCAAGAACGCGATCCTGATCGTCGAGTTCGCCAAGGATGAACAGGCCAAGGGCCTCGACCCGCTGGCTGCGGTACTGGAAGCCTGCCGCCTGCGCCTGCGGCCGATCCTGATGACCTCGATCGCCTTCATCATGGGCGTGGTACCGCTGGTGTTCTCCTCCGGTGCCGGCTCGGAAATGCGCCACGCCATGGGTGTCGCGGTGTTCTCGGGGATGATCGGCGTCACTGTATTCGGGCTGTTCCTGACGCCTGTGTTCTTCTTCCTGATCCGCCGTTTCGTCGAACGCCGCCAGGCCCGCAAGGCCGAACGCGTTCAATCGCTGGAGAGCCACGCATGAATATGCTCAAGCCCCTGACCCCAAGCCTGTTGGCCTTGGCCCTGGCGGCCTGTGCGGTGGGCCCGGACTACAAGACGCCGAGCACCGAGCCTGCCCATTTCGACACTGAAATGCAGGCCAAGGCCTACGACCGCAGCCGCTTCGAAAGCATCTGGTGGAAGCAGTTCGACGACCCGGTGCTGAACCAGCTGGTGCAGGCCTCGCTCGACGGCAACCGTGACCTTCGCGTGGCCTTTGCCCGGCTGAAGTCGGCCCGTGCGATCCGTGAGGACGCCTCGAACGACCAGTTGCCGGTGGTCACCAGCCGTGCCAGCAGCGAAATCGGCAAAGGCCAGGTCCCCGGCCAGACTGAGCAGCGGGTTAACAGCGAACGCTACGACCTGGGCCTGGACATGGCCTGGGAGCTTGACCTGTTCGGCCGTATCCAGCGCCAGATTGAGGCCAGCGAAGCCCAGGAAGCCGCTGCCGCAGCCGACTTGCAGCAGTTGCAGGTCAGCCTGATCGCCGAACTGGTCGACGCCTACGGCCAACTGCGTGGCGCGCAATTGCGCGAGAACATCGCCCTGGCCAACCTCAAGACCCAGCAAGAATCGCGCAGCATCACCGAAACCCTGCGCGATGCCGGGGTCGGCAACGAACTCGACGTGGTCCGGGCCGATGCGCGCCTGGCCGGCGTCGAGGCCACCGTGCCGCAACTGCAGGCCGAACAGGCGCGTGCCCGCCATCGCATCGCCACCCTGCTTGGTCAACGCCCGGATGCACTGAGCGTCGACCTGTCGCCCAAGGCCCTGCCGGCGATCGCCAAAGCGCTGCCGGTGGGCGACCCTGGCGAGTTGCTGCGGCGCCGCCCGGATATCCGCAGTGCCGAACGCCAGCTGGCGGCCGCCACGGCCAACGTCGGTGTCGCCACCGCTGACCTGTTCCCGCGGGTCAGCCTCAGTGGCTTCCTCGGCTTTACCGCCGCACGCGGCTCGCAGATCGGGTCTTCGGCAGCCAATGCCTGGGGCCTTGGCCCTAGCATCACCTGGGCGGCCTTCGACCTGGGCAGCGTACGGGCCCGCCTGCGCGGTGCCAAGGCAGACGCCGAAGGCGCCCTGGCCAACTATGAGCAGCAGGTGCTGCTGGCCCTGGAAGAGTCGGCCAATGCCTTCAGCGATTACGACAAGACGCAGCAGCGCCTGCTGTCGCTGATGCGCCAGAGTGACGCCAGCCGCAAGGCTGCGGAGCTGGCGTCGATCCGTTATCGCGAAGGCACGGTGGACTACCTGGTGTTGCTCGACGCTGAACGTGAACGCCTCAGCGCTGAAGATGCCCAGGCCCAGGGTGAGGTCGAGCTGTACCGCGGTATCGTCTCGATCTACAAAGCCTTGGGCGGTGGCTGGCAACCTGAAACGGTGGCCAGCACGCGCTGATAGGCGGTACATCTGCAGCGCCTATAAGATCGAGCGCCGCCCGCGCGGCGCATCGCGAGCAACGCTCGCTCCTACGTTTGTTTCAGGCCAATTATTCCTGGGACAAACGCACGCGACCGTCATGGTGCATGGCGCAATATTGCGTCAAACCCACAAGGCGGTCGCGCGCAAATGGCACAGGCCTCACTGGCCCGAAACAAACGTAGGAGCGAGCGTTGCTCGCGATGCGCCGCGCGGGCGGCGCTCGATCTCAAAGGCAACAAACGTCTCCCGCCTTACCCGCCCCCAAAATCCCCCCAGTTGCATTTGCCCCCTAGCTGCCCCAAGCTCTGCCCTTCCTGCCGCCACGGACCGTCCGATGCCCAGACGCAACCGCTACCTGATCGCCTTGCTGCTGCTGATTCTGGTGTCGGCCATGATCAGCTACCTGCCGCGAGACGACCAGCCGGCGCCGCCTACGCTGCCCGCGCACAGCTACGCCAAGGCCTTGCGCCAGGCCCATGAAGGCTTGCCGGGGGCAGCGCGGGTGCTGTACCAGCAGTTGCAACGTAACGACCTGGCCCCCATCCGCCGTGCGGCCCTGTATGCCGAGCTGCCCAACTACCCCTCCCCACAGGCGCTGAAACTCGCGCGCCTGGACCTGGAGCATGCCGACCCGCTGGTACGCCGAGCCGCCATCGCCGGTATCCGCCGCCTGCTCCCCGCCGCGCAACGCAGCCTGGTGCTGGGCCCGTTGCTGGATGATGCGGATCAAAGTGTACGTTTCGCTGCCGTGGACGCCCTGCTGGGCCTCGACCCGGACGCCATAGGCCTGTACTTCGGCCCCTTGCAGGCCGCCCTTGAGCAGTATCAGCAGGCGCTGGAGCTGCAGCCCGAAGACGCCGACGCGCAGGTGCACTTGGCGCGCCTGTACCTGCACGAAAACGACTACACCCAGGCAGCTACTGCCTTGCAACGCGCCCTGCAGGTTGCACCAGGCAATCTGGACGCGCTGGCAACCCAAGTACGCCTGCTAGAGCGCCAGGGCCATCACGACGCCTCCCGCCAAGTGCTGGCCAAGGCTTTGCTGCTGAGCCCTGAGTCGGCCTTTCTGCAATATGAGCTCGGGCTCTGGCTCAATCGCCACGAACAGCGTGAGTACGCCCTGCTGGCCTTATCGCGTGCGGTGGAGTTGGACCCGGACAACGCCGACTACCGCTACTCGCTGGCAATGACCTTGCATGAGCTCGACCAGGTCGACGCTGCGCAAAAGCAGCTGGAAACCGTGCTCAATCGGCAACCGGCCAATCGCCGGGCCCGGCTGTTGCTGATCCAGTACTGGAAAGAGACCGGCCAACTGCAGAACGTCCAGGTGCTACTGGCCGAACTAGAGCGCCAGAACCCTGACGATCCGGTGCTGCAACAGGGCCTGTAGGCCCCTCCCCTAATTCGTTGAACCCTAAGCGGCAGCCCGTGGTCCAGTGAGTATCGAACCACCGGTGGCAGGCCAAGCCTTGACCCTGCCCATTGTCACAGGAGCGTCGCTTTGGCCAGTTCGTTGGCGCTGGACGAACGTGCCTTGATCCTGGCACCCCCGCAACTTGCCGCGGATACCGCGCGTCTACTGGCGTCCGCTGGCATCGAGAGCCTGTGCACCCTCGACATCGCCAACCTGCACGCCTGCCTGATCGAAGGCGCAGCCTTGGTCATCATCGCCGAACAAAACTTCAGCAATGGCCCCAGCGTACCGTTGCAGGGGTTTATCGACCAACAGCCGAGCTGGTCGGACCTGCCCATCTTGTTGATCATGGACTTAGCCGCCACTGCCACCCGGCCTTCTCAGCCGCCTGAGGGCAACCTGATGCAGTTGCTCTGCCCGCTTGATGACGGGCAAGTGCTGCAGCTGGCGCGTATCGCCCAGCGCAACCGCCGCCATCAATACCGGGCGCGGGATCAACTGTCTGCACTGCAGCAGCGGATGGACGCCCGCAGCCAGGAACAGCACAGCAACGAGATTGCCCGCACACAAGTTCGCAAGATGGAAGCTGTCGGCCAATTGGCCGGTGGCATTGCCCATGATTTCAACAACCTGCTGACCAGTATCGGCGGTAGCTTCGAGCTGATCGAGCGACGCTTGAGCAAAGGCCGGAGCGACAGCCTGGAAGGCATTTTGCGCATGGGCCAGGAGGCCGTGTCACGCGCAGGAAAATTGACCCATCGGCTGCTGGCCTTTTCCAGCCGGCAATCGTTGCACAGCCAGCGGGTCGACCTGCATGCATTGCTGGAGGCGAAGCGCCTGAACGCTGGCCTGACCCACTCGGTGACCCTGCAACTGCACGTGCCCAACGACCTGTGGGCCGTGGAGGCCGATGATGGGCAACTGCGCGAAGCCCTCGACAACCTGCTGTTCAATGCCTGCGAAGCCATGCCCACCGGCGGCCTGCTGCGTATCGAGGCCAGCAACCAGCAGATTGAGGCGAAGCAGTTCGCCGACGGCGCCCTGAACAGCGGTGATTACCTGCGTCTGCGCATCATCGACAACGGCCAGGGTATGTCGCAGAGCACGTTGGAACACGCTTTCGAGCCGTTTTTCAGCACCAAACCCGTCGGCCAGGGCATCGGCCTTGGCCTTTCTATGGTGTATGGCTTCAGCAAGCAGTCGCATGGGCATGTCACCCTGCAGAGCAAGATCGGCCATGGCACCCAGGTCGACCTGTACTTGCCGCGGCACGTCGGCGAGGCAATACCCAAACGCCCGGCCCTCGCACCTGCGCCTGACAGCACGGGCCACCATGTGCTGGTGGTCGAAGACGACCCCCATGTCCGCCAATTACTGTGTCAGGCACTGAGCGAAGACGGCTTCCCCTGCCAAACCGCCGCCAACGCCAATGAAGCCCTGCAGATCCTGCGGTCGTCGCAACGGATCGACCTGTTGGTCAGCGATGTTGGCCTACCGGGCATGAATGGGCGGCAACTGGCGGAGATCGCACGTACCTTGCGGCCACGCCTGCCGGTGCTGTTCATTACCGGATACGCGGAAACGGCCATGGCTCGCGAGGGCTTCCTCGGCGCTGGCATGCACCTCATATGCAAGCCATTCGAGCTCAAGCAATTGCAGGCGCAGGTGACGCAGATTCTTGGCAAGCCCTGAACCAGTTCAACCGCCTAGCATGTGCAAGGCCTGGTTCGCCAAGTGCTCCAGCGCAAACGGCTTGAGCATCAATGCGGTGCCCGGCTGATCGAGCAACTGGGCTTCGATCGGCTGGTCGGTGTAGCCGGTGATGAACAGAATCTTCTGCGACGGCACAATCATGCGGATTGCCTTGGCCACTTGCCGCCCACTGAACCCACCCGGCAAGCCGATATCCGTGATTACCAGGTCAAAAGGCCCGTCATGGCGGAAGCGATCCAGCGCTGAATTGGCATCTTGAACGTCACAGATGGCAAACCCGCGCTCGGTGAGAAATTCGCGCATCAGTGCACGCAAGTTGAGTTCGTCATCGATCAACAACACGCGCTGGCCTTGCGCGCGATTAACGCTTGGCAGGCATACCAGTGGCTCTTCCGGAACCAGCGCCAGGCTACGCGGAAACAGCATGGAGACTTTCGTCCCTTGGCCTTGGGTCGACTCGATCCACACATAGCCACCCGACTGCCCGACAAAGCCATAGACCATCGGCAGGCCAAGCCCCGATCCCCGTCCCAGGGGCTTGGTCGTGAAGAACGGTTCAAAAGCCTTGGCGACCTCTGCGGCCGACATCCCGTGGCCGTCATCCTCAACATGCAAGGCCACATAGTCGCCTGGCGGCAACCCGTTCTCATCCGGGAAATGCGTCGCCAAGCGTTCGTTGACCGTTCTGATCGAGACGCTGCCGCGCTCAAGGCACGCTTCACGGGCATTCGCGCACAGGTTGATCAAGGCATTTTCAAACTGGGTGACATCGACGCTGACAGCCCAGGGGGTGACGTCCAACTGCCACTGCAGGCTCATTTCCGCGCCCAGCGCCTGCTGCAGCAAGGGCTCGATCAGAGACAGCTGTCGGTTGACATTCAGTGGCCTGGCCTCCAGCGGCTGGTTGCTGGAAAACGCCAACAGCCGGTGGGTAAGGTTCATGGCCCGTTGCACAGAGTCTCGCGCCAGTTCCACATAGGTCTCGATGCGCTCCAGGCGCCCTTGCAGCAAGCGGCGTTGCAACAGCTCGAGGCTGCCACCGATGCCTGACAGCAAGTTGTTCATTTCATGGGCCATGCCGCCTGCCAGTTGGCCAACCACCTCCAGGCGCTCACTGTTGCGCAACAAGGCCTCGGACTGGCGGGTGGCTTCTTCGCGGTCTGCGGTGATGTCGCGGCCGACGGCGGTCAGTAAGTTGCCATCGAATTTAGCGGACCAGCTAAACCAGCGGTAGTGGCCGTCCTGGTGGCGCAGGCGGATATCGATCTGTTCAGCCTCCTGACCCTGCACAAAGCTCGAGACCGCCACCTGCACTTCAGCGCGGTCCGCTGGGTGGATCAGCTCCAATATCGACATGTCCTGTACCAACGCCTCACGCCAGCCCAGGATGCGATGCCAGGCGGGGTTGGCGGAGTGCAGCTTCAGCTCACGGGTAACAATCATCATGGCATCGCGGGACAATTGCCAGATCTGCTCCCGATCGGCCATGTAGCGCTCGAGCTGTTTTTCAAAGGCCGTCGCCTGCTCGCGCCAATGATGGTGCGCCTCGGCACTGGCCTTGGTTTCGATGACCGTGTGCAGAAAACCCGCAACGCCACCCTGCTCGTCCCGAATCGGCGAGTAACCGAAGGCACACCACAAGGGGTCGGTGACGTTGCCACGCTCGATGCGCAGCGGCGGGTCTTCGACGAAACTCGAACGGCCTTCAAGCGCCTTGTACACCCAAGGCCCCATGCCCTGCCAGGCATCGCGCCAGAGCACGTCGAACGCCTGCCCCAATGCATCCTGGCCACCGCCCCGGAGCATCCGATAGGCGTCGTTATGGACCACGCTCAGGTCCGCCCCCCACACCACCGCACACGGGAATGGCGAGCCTTGCATCATGTCGACGGCAATGCGCAGCGAGGCCGGCCAGCGTGGCAGCGGCCCTAGCGACGTACGGCCCCAATCGAATTGGGCAATGCGTTCACCCATGGGATCAGCTGATGCCGGGTTGGACGCCAGCAGGGTGACCTGCGGCTCAACTTCGCGCGGGGTACCGTTTGCGACCAATCTCATGACTCCAATGGCTGATGGGTGGCGACGTTGTTCACGTTAGCACAGCATGCGCTGCATTTATGGCGTACCGGCAGGTGGCAGCTATGCTGATTAGGTTTTCCACTGAGCCATGGAATAGCGGTCCCTTTAGGTTGCCGATGGGAGTGTGGTCATGAGCAAGAAGAAGATGCTGGTAGTGCTGACCAATACGGCCAAGTACCCGACCCTCAAACGGGCAACCGGGCTGTGGTTGGGCGAGGCTGTGCATTTTGTCGAAAAGGTCCAGAACGCAGGCTACAGCGTCGATTATGTCAGCCCCAGCGGCGGCTACGTGCCGATCGACCCGCACAGCCTGCAAATGGCACCCGATCTGGACTGGGCGTGGTACGACGACAAGGACTTCATGACACGTCTGGGTGCCACACTCAGCCCGGGGCTGGTCAAGGCTGACGACTACAGCGTCATCTATTACACCGGTGGGCACGGGGTGATGTACGACTTTGCCAATAACCAGCCGCTGCAAGAGATCGCGCGCAAAATCTATGAGAATAAAGGCATTGTGGCGGCCGTTTGCCACGGCGTTGTCGGCCTTTTGAACATCAAGCTCAGTAACAACAGCCTGCTGCTGAAAGACCGTCAGGTCACCGGTTTTTCCAACATCGAGGAACAACTGGTGGAACTGGACAAGGTTGTGCCTTTTCTCACCGAAAACGAACTGGTTGCTCGGGGCGGTATTTACAGCAAGCACGATGACCCGTGGAAACCTTACGTGGTGAGCGATGATCGGCTGATTACTGGGCAAAACCCAGATTCCACTGCATTGTTGGCTGAAGAGGTACTCGCAAAACTCGAGGCATAGTGACGGCTTACGCCTGATTACATCGTTTCTCGAAGCGCGGGCCGCACGTGGACTACATCCGACACGCAATTGATTACATAGGCTCCCAGACTACCTGCCCACCACGGGCAGCATCAGAATGGAGAACAATAGCCTATGTCGAAAATCATGCATGCCGGGCGCAGTTTGCTGGAATTGCTGCTCATCATGGCCATCGGGCTGGTGCCGGTGGTGTCCGGGTTGTTGGTCATGGTGTTTCAGCTGGAGAAAAAGCTGGAGGAAAACGCACAGATCTCCGTCCAGGAAGCGGTATTCACCATCGATAAAGTGCTGGACCGCATGCAAAGCACCGTTATCCTCGCCCAGCCTGTTGCAGGCAAGGCGTGCGCCGAAGTCCAGAGCACCCTGCAGGAACAGGTAGCCCGTGACCCCTTGCTACGCGCGCTGACCTTGGTGCGCGACCAGGAAGCGTATTGCAGCACCCACTCGGACTCCCTCGACCATCTTTCGGCCTTCGCCCAGTCCGGGCAACAGGTTGAACTCGCGCTCGACTCGCCAGCATTACCCACTACGCTGGTGACCCACTTTCAGGAACCGGGCAACAACCCGAGCGTGATCGTGACAGGCTATGCCACTGAACTGCGCAACGAACTGCGGGCCTTTCAGGATGGCCTGACACTGCTTCTGGAGTTCGGCGACCAATACATCTGGAGCCATGGAGACAGCCGCGACCCGCATCGGCCTTCGCAGCCGGAGTATGCTCAAAGGGCGATCTCCGAGAAGTATGGGTATGCGGTGAGGGGCGGTTATGCCAGAGGCTATACGGCCCAAGAAATCCGCCAATCGATGTTGCAGGTCCTGCCTTCCCTGGTACTGGTAGGCATCGTGACCGGCTCGATCGTCTACTGGGGCCTGTTCAGGGCGCGTCGCAACAAGCGTGGTACCGCCGCCGAAGCGGCATGACGGCGGTACCAGCACTATCAATCGGTGCTCAATACACCGCGGCGAACCTGGTCCCGTTCGATGGATTCGAACAGGGCCTTGAAGTTACCTTCGCCAAAGCCATCATCACCCTTGCGCTGGATGAACTCGAAGAATACTGGCCCAAGCAAGGTCTCCGAGAAGATTTGCAGCAGCAAACGCTTGTCGCCCTGCTCTGCAGCGCCGTCGAGCAGGATGCCGCGCGCTTGCAGCTGGTCGACAGGTTCACCGTGACCTGGCAGGCGCTCTTCGAGCATCTCGTAGTAGGTCTGCGGCGGCGGGGTCATGAAGCGCATGCCGATGCCCTTCAGGGCATCCCAGGTCTTGAGCAGGTCGTCGGTCAGGAAGGCCACGTGCTGAATGCCTTCGCCGTTGAACTGCATCAGGAATTCTTCGATCTGCCCAGCGCCCTTGGACGATTCTTCGTTGAGCGGGATGCGGATCATGCCATCGGGTGCGGTCATGGCACGCGAGGTCAGGCCGGTGTACTCGCCCTTGATATCGAAGTAGCGGATCTCGCGGAAGTTGAACAGCTTCTCGTAGAACCCTGCCCAGTAGGCCATGCGCCCACGGTAAACGTTATGGGTCAGGTGATCGATGATCTTCAGGCCTGCGCCCACCGGGTTGCGGTCTACGCCTTCGATGAAGTTGAAGTCGATGTCGTAGATCGAGCTGCCTTCTTCAAAGCGGTCGATCAAGTACAGCGGCGCGCCACCGATACCCTTGATTGCGGGCAGGCGCAGCTCCATCGGGCCGGTTTCGATTTCGACAGGCTGAGCGCCAAGTTCAAGCGCGCGGGCATAGGCTTCGTGAGCATTGCGAACGCGGAACGCCATGCCACAGACCGACGGGCCGTGTTCGGCGGCAAAATACGAGGCGATGCTCTTGGGTTCGTTGTTCAGAATAAGGTTGATGCCGCCCTGACGGTACAGGTGCACGTCTTTGGAGCGGTGGGTGGCGACCTTGGTGAAACCGAGTATCTGGAAAACCGGCTCGAGCACACCCGGGGTCGGCGATGCCAGCTCGATGAACTCGAAGCCCATCAGGCCCATTGGATTTTCGAAAATATCAGCCATGTTCTTGTCCTCATCTACAGCGAAAAATTAGTGATTTCCGGGGATGTAGAACAGAACAGGCGGTGAGCACGGGATGCCACGCACGCTGCGAGCGAGGAAGCCACCAATGATCAGTTTGAACCCATGGTTTGTCATATGGACCCATTCTCGGCGGGCTTGATTCTCCCGAATGTGGAGAACCTTATTGTTGTATTCGTAACTGGATTCTACAGTGCGTAAATCGGTTTGTCGCGCTTTAGTTCGCCCGTGCCCCCGACAAACGGCTATCCTCTGCACGTTCTCTTCAACAGATTAGGCCAGTATGCCCCTCACCCGTAAACGCCGCGCCGGCTGGAGTTGGCGCACCCTGCTGCCTTGGGCGATCGGCGTGCTCCCGGTGGCCTGCGGCCTGGGGGTGATGAACTGGCAGATCGACCGTGACCTGCATGCCAACAGCCATGCTACTGCCGCTCAGGTGATTGACCATGTCGAGCGTATTCTCGACACGGCGTCCAGTACGGCACAAGCGCTGCTGCCGTTGGCAGGCGACCCGTGCGCGCAGGTGCAACTGGCCCTGCGCGGCCAGGTCACGCGTAACGCCTTTGTGCGCTCCACCAACCTGTTCCAGCACAACACGCTGTATTGCTCCTCGCTGTTCGGTGAGTTTGATGAGGCCGTCGACGCTGGCGACTACGCCAACGGCACGCTGTGGTTGATGAATGGCAACTCGGTAACGCCGGGCCACGCGCTGCTGGTGTATCGGGCCAGCGACGGTGACCGCGGCGCGATCACTACCGTCGATGGCGACCACTTGCTCACGGCACTGCGCCTGATCGGCCCGGACGAGACGCTGCAGATCCGCGTCGGTAACGATTGGATGGGCAAGGACGGTGCTGTCCACGAAGGCTCACCGCCCACGGCAGCGACTGCCGCGGTGACGTTGAGCTCGACCCGCTACCCGTTCAGCGTGTACGGCGGCTATGGCGCCGACAAGCAAGGCCAACTGCTGCTCAGCCACTACCCCGCCTTGCTCAGCCTGCTGCTGATACTCGGTGCGGTGGCCGGGGCGGTGTGCCACTGGCAGGTCCGCCGCGCCACTTCGCCGCGTGCCGAACTGCAGCGCGCCCTGGAGGCCGACGAGTTTCTGCCGTACTTCCAGCCGGTGGTACGCAAGGGTGATTACCAGTGGGCCGGTGCCGAAGTGCTGATGCGCTGGAACCACCCCCGCGAAGGCCTGGTGCGCCCCGACCTGTTCATCCCCTACGCCGAGCACAGCGGCCAGATCGTCGCCATGACACGCGCGCTGATGCTGCACACTGCGCAGAGCCTGGCGCCGTATGCTGCGCTGCTGGAGGATGGCTTCCACATTGGCATCAATATCACCGCTGACCATTGCCGCGACCTGAGCCTGCTCGACGATTGCCGGACCTTTCTTCAGCACTTCCCGCCAGGCCGTGTGGCGCTGACCCTGGAACTGACCGAGCGCAAGCTGATCGAAGCCACGCCGGTGACCCTGGACCTGTTCGAGAAGCTGCATGAAATGGGCGTGATGATTGCGCTGGACGATTTCGGCACGGGCCAGTCGAGCCTCAACTACCTGCGCCAGTTCAAGGTCGATTACCTGAAGATCGACCAAAGCTTCGTTGCCATGGTCGGGGGTGACGCATTGTCGTTGCACATCCTCGACACCATTATCGAGCTGTCGGGCAAACTGGGCCTGGGCATCGTCGCCGAAGGCGTCGAAACCGAGACCCAGCGCGACTACCTGGCCCGGCATAACGTCGACTTCCAGCAAGGCTACCTCTTCGCCAAGCCCATGCCGGCCGAGGCGTTCCTCGAAGCGCTGGCCGCTCGCCAAGGCGTCTCGCGGTTGCCGCAGGACGCGCCCCCTGAGATCATGCGCGGCTGATCCAGCCGCCCAACTCTCCCATTCGAGGCATTCGTGTCAAAAGGCATCCTTTCATCAGTCATGGCGTCGTGCTTGTTCGCCGTGATGTACTTCTATACCTCCCTGCTCACGCCGCTCGATGGTGAGGAAATCTTTGGCTGGCGTACGCTGCTGACGCTGCCTTGCCTGACGCTGTTCATGCTGGTTTCCAAGGACTGGCAGCGTGTTGGTGAGCTGCTGGGGCGGGTACGGCGTACCCCGGTGCTGCTGCTGGGGATGGTCGGTACGTCCTGGCTGATGGGGGTGCAACTGTGGCTGTTCCTCTGGGCGCCGTTGCACGGGCGTAGCCTGGAGGTGTCGATGGGCTACTTCCTGCTGCCACTGACCATGGTCTTGACCGGGCGCCTGGTCTACGGCGAGCGCCTGTCGCACTTGCAGAAAATCGCCGTGTGCTGCGCTGCGCTGGGTGTCGGGCACGAGCTGTACCAACATGGCAGCTTCGCCTGGGAAACCCTGGTGGTGATGATCGGTTACCCGATCTACTTCGTGCTGCGCCGACGCTGCCGCACCGACCACCTGGGCGGTTTGTGGTGCGACATGTGCCTGCTGTTGCCGTGGGCCCTGTACTTCGTGATCCAGGGGCCGTTGTCACCTGCGGACCTGCAGGCGCACCCCGGCCTTTACGCCTTGATCCCGGTGCTGGGGGCGATCAGCGCCTCGGCCCTGATCGCCTACGTGTTGGCCAGCCGCCTGTTGCCGTTCAGCCTGTTCGGCTTGCTCAGCTACGTCGAGCCGGTATTGCTGGTGGGCGTGGCCCTGCTGCTGGGTGAGAGCATCGGCCCGGATCAGTGGCTGACCTACCTGCCGATCTGGGCCGCAGTGCTGGTGCTGGTGCTCGAAGGCTTCAAGCACCTGCTGCGTCAGCGTCGCCGCTCGGTATAAGCCGCACCTGGCGCACGCGCCGCTCCTCAACCGCCTCCACGGTCAGCGTCCAGCCATTCCAGGCCAGGCGATCCCCCACCATCGGCAGGCGGTCCAGCAAGCTCATCACCAGGCCCGCGAGGGTCTGGTAGTCCTCGGTGGCACGCGCGCTGAAACCGGTACGCGCCTGCACCTGGCTGAGGTTGAGGGCGCCGCTGACGACAAAGCCATCCCCTTCTTCGACGATACCCGGCCCTTCTACCTCACTCGCATCCGGCAGTTCACCGGCGATCGACTCGAGGATATCGGTCATGGTCAACAGGCCGGTGAAGTCACCGAATTCGTTGACCACGAAGGCAATATGGGTCGATTGACCGCGCATCTGCTCAAGGGCGTTGAGGATGCTGAAGCTTTCCAGCAGGTTCAACGGCGCCCGGGCCATGCGCTCCAGGTCTGGCTGGCTGCCTGACAGCAGTTCCTTGAGCAGCTCCTTCTTGTGCACGAAGCCCAGTGGTTCATCGATGCGGCCGTCGCGGATCAGCGGCAGGCGCGAGTACGGCGAATTGGCCAAGGCTTCGGTAATGGCTGCGGCCGGCAGCGCCAAGTCAATCACATCGACCTCGGTGCGCGCGGTCATCACCGTGCGGATCGGCCGCTCGGCAAGGTTCAGCACACCGCTGATCATCACCCGCTCACGGCGGTCGAACAGCACCTCTTCGCCACCGCCCTCGACCAGGTCGGCGATTTCTTCCCCGACCTCGTCAGCCTCGACCCGACGGCCGCCCAACAGGCGCAATACCGCATGGGCCGTGCGCTCACGCAGTGGCTTGTGCTGCTGCAGGCTGCGCTTGCGGCGCGCACGGGCCAGCTGATTAAACACCTCGATAAGGATAGAGAAGCCGATGGCCGCATACAGGTAGCCTTTCGGGATATGGAAGCCCAGGCCTTCGGCGGTCAGGCTGAAACCGATCATCATCAGGAAGCCCAGGCACAGCATGATCACCGTCGGGTGGGCGTTGACGAAGCGGGTCAGCGGCTTGCTGGCGACAATCATGATGCCGATCGAGAAGATCACCGCGATCATCATGATCGACAACTGCTCGACCATGCCGACGGCCGTGATCACAGCGTCCAGCGAGAACACCGCATCGAGCACCACGATCTGCGCGACGATCGGCCAGAACGCCGCGTGGCGGACCGCACCGCTGGCCTGGGTAACATGCCCTTCAAGCCGTTCGTGCAGCTCCATGGTGGCCTTGAACAGCAGGAACACACCGCCGAACAGCATGATCAGGTCACGCCCCGAGAAGCTCTTGCCGAATACCTCGAACAGCGGCGCGGTCAGCGTCACCATCCACGAGATACTCGCCAACAGGCCCAAGCGCATGATCAGCGCCAGGCTCAAACCGATGATCCGCGCACGGTCACGCTGATGCGGCGGCAGTTTGTCGGCCAGGATGGCGATGAACACGAGGTTGTCGATACCCAGCACCAGCTCGAGGACGATAAGCGTCAACAGGCCTAGCCAGGCCGTGGGGTCGGCTAGCCATTCCATTAGCGGGTACTCACGAGGGAAGCGTCACAAGGACAGGTGAAAGGCGGCCGAGAAGGCCAAGGACAGGGGGGTTCCGCGAAGGTGCTCATAGGTACCTGAATAGAAATTGGGTAAGAGATCCTACAATCACAGCCAGTTTTTCTGACAGTGAGAAACTATTACAAAACCTGTAACAGGGGATTTTCATTCAATACACCTGACGCCCTGCGCCTGAAGAATAGCCTCAACTTCCACCACTTGGATTACCCCCATGAGCCTGTCTTTGTCCATGGCCGCCTTTGCGCTGGCCGCCTCGATTTCTCCTGGCCCAGTCAACATTGTCGCGCTGGGCAGCGGTGCCCGGCATGGCTTGCGCGCAAGCCTGGCCCACGTGGCCGGGGCCACGCTGGGGTTCTGCCTGTTGCTGGTACTGGTTGGGCTGGGCCTGCATGAACTGCTGTTGCGCTGGCCGCTTTTGGGTTCGCTGCTGCACTGGGGAGGTGTCGCGTTTTTGCTGTACATGGCGTGGAAGCTGGCCCGCGACGATGGCCGCTTGGGCAGCGATCATGCACAGCGCGCCCCGTCTGCCTGGCAGGGCGCGGCCATGCAGTGGCTCAACCCCAAGGCATGGTTGGCGGCGGTGGCAGGTGTGGGCGCCTACACAGGGGGCGACCAGCAACTGTTGTGGGTGTTCACCTGGATCTATGGGCCGATCTGTTTCGCCTCGGTGGCCAGTTGGGCATGGGCTGGCAGTGTGATTCGCCAATGCCTGGGCAACCCGGGGCGCATGCGTTTGTTGAACCGCGGGCTGGCCATATTGCTGGTGGGCAGTGCGGTTTACCTGCTGCGATAATGCCCCGGCGTCGCAGCCAAATGCCGCTTGAAGGCACGCTGCAGGTGCGCCTGGTCGGCGAAGCCCGCTGCCAGGGCTGCGTCGGCAATTGAGCTGCCCTGGCGCAGTTGCGCGCGCGCACTGCACACGCTGGTCAAGCAGGTAGTCGTGGGGCGTTAGCCCAAAACGCTGGCGAAACGCGCGGATCAGGTAGGCGCGGGACAAGCCGCAGGCTTGGCAGATGTCTTCAAGGTCTAGCGGGTCGGTACGGTGTGCGCGGATGAAGGCCGCGGCGGCCTCCAGCCGAGGATGGTCCGGCTTGGGTGCCCCAGGCTCGCCACCCAGCACGTTCGACAGCCTCTGGAAGAACGCCGCAAGCCGCGCTTCGCGATCCCGTCGGTTGTCGTCGAACAGGTCGGCAAACACCTGCAGCAAGGCGCTGTAGAGGGCTGGCGAGGTGCTGACAACCTGCGCGGGCAACTGGAACCCAAGCCTCTGCAACCACGCTACGTCAACGAACAGCATCAGGTAGGACCAGGCCTCGCCCTCGATGGGGTTGCACGTGTGCACCACCCCTGGGTTCATCAGCACCGTGGTGCCCGCGCTGACTTCGATCCCGGTGCTACCGCTCAGGTAGGTGCTGCGCCCACCGGTGATGGCGCCGATGGAAAAGCTCTCATGGGAATGGGCGGCATAACACACCTGGCGCCCGTCCCCGACCCGCCGAGCCTCGACGAAGGGCAATGCCGGATCGCGCCAGAACCGCGACACCTCTATCATCGCCCTGCCCTCATTCGCCGTTGTCGTGTACCACCACCAGCAACTGCGCTGGGCGCGGCCCGACCGAACGCAAGCGGTGAGGTGTCTGGGCGTTGAAATGCAAGGCGTCGCCCTGCTCCAGCAGCACCCGTTCATTCACGAAATCGACCTCAACCTGCCCGGCATGGACGAACAGAAACTCCTCGCCCTGGTGTTCCTTGAACGTCGGGTCACTGAACTCGGTGGGCGGCTGAATCAGAAACGGCAGCAGGCTGCGCTGCCCTACCTGGCTGGTCAGCGCCGCATAGCCCGGCCCTTCGCCGTCGCCCACCAGCGCCTGGCGTTCAGCGTGGCGCACCAGGCTGTAACGGCTCTGCGCGGTGTGTTCTTCAGCGAACAGCTCTTCGACATTGACGTTCAGCGCCCGCGCCAGTTTCAGCGCGGCAGCGATCGACGGCGTGTTCAAGCCGCGCTCGACCTTGGACAGGTAGCTTTTGGTCATGCCGGTCTTGTCGGCCAGCACTTCCAGGGTGATACCCAGTTTCTTTCTCAGCAGTTTCAATCGGATCGACATGTGAAGCAGTTTCCCAGGCGAAGGCAGATGCAAGGCTCGCGCACACCGATGATACGTGGAGTGCGCGCGAAATGCTGGCCTTGGCCGGGCAAATTCTCAAGGCATCACGGGCGGCACGTACTGCAAGGTTGTGCCCAGTGCCCACAGCAGCACCAGCACCAGGGGCGCATGCACCAGCAACTGCACGAACGAGAAGCCGATCAGGTCGCGCGCCTTGAGGCCCAGTACCCCCAACAACGGCAGCATGTAAAACGGGTTGATCAGGTTCGGCAGCGCCTCGGCGGCGTTGTAGATCTGCACCGCCCAGCCCAGGTGGTATTGCAGGTCATTGGCCACCAGCATCACGTAGGGCGCCTCGATGATCCACTTGCCACCGCCCGAAGGGATGAAGAAGCCGAGCACAGCCGAGTACACCCCCATCAGCACCGCGTAGGTGTCGTGGGAGGCGATCTGCACGAAGAAGGTGGAGATGTGATGGGCCAGCGTCTGTTCGTCCACCCCTTTGACCTGGGTAAGGACCGCCGCAATCGAGCCATACAGCGGGAACTGGATCAGCACCCCGGTGGTGGTCGGCACCGCGCGGGCCACAGCATCGAGGAAGCTGCGCGGGCGCCAGTGCAACAAGGCACCCAGCATGATGAACAGGAAGTTGTAGGTATTCAGCCCAGAGATGGCCGTGATGGCGGGCTTGGTGGCGAACTCCTGATACAGCCAGCCACCGGCCAGGGCCACCAGCAGCAAGGTCAGGATGGGGCTGTACTCCAGCCACTCACCGGGCCGGCTGCGCTGGGCCGGTGGCGGCGCGGTGAAGCTTGGGTCGACACCGCATTGTTGCGCGGTACGGGCACTGCTAGGGCCTGGCGCGGTGGCATAGGCCACCACCAGCGACACGATCACCAACGCCGCCAGCAGGACGCCGGACTGCCAGAGGAAGATGGTCTCGGTGAACGGAATCACCCCGGTGATCGACAGAATCGACGGTGGCAAACTGGCCGGGTTGGCCTGTAATTGCGCCGCCGAAGACGACAGGCCCAATGCCCATACCGCGCCAAGGCCCAGGTAGGCCGCAGCACCGGCTGCACGGTAGTCCATGTTCAGGTCGCTGCGCCGAGCCAGGGCGCGCACCAGCAAGCCACCGAACACCAGCGACAGGCCCCAGTTGAGCAACGAGGCCAGCATCGAGATCAGCGCCACCCAGCACACGGCCGAGCGGCCGTTCTTGGGAATGCGTGCCAAACGGTCGATCAGCCGCGCGGCAGGCGGTGAGCTGGCCACCACGTAGCCACCGATGACCACGAATGCCATCTGCATGGTGAACGGGATCAGGCTCCAGAAGCCATCACCAAAGGCCTTGGCGGTGTCGGTCGGTTTGGCGCCCATGGCCAGGGCCCCCACGCACACCAGTACGACGGCCAGGGCAGCGAATACCCAGGAATCAGGGAACCAGCGTTCGGCCCAGTTGGAGCAGCGCAGGGCAAAGCGGGCGGAGCGGCTGTCTTGGATTTCAGCGGCCACGATCAACTTCCTTTTATTGGTTTTATCGGACATTTCTACAGCAACGCAAAAAACCTGTAGGCGCAGCCTTGTGCTGCGACGAGACCAGTGGCAGCAGCGAAGAATCACTGTGTTGTCACTGGCCTCTTCGCAGCACAAGGCTGCGCCTACAGGTCGAATGACCCGTTTGCGGGTTAGAAGGTCATTTCTTTCACATCATCCGGCACGATCAGCTTGCCGGCGGTCTTCTCGATGATTTCTTCAACGCTCACCCCCGGTGCTGTCTCGCGCAGGATGAAGGCGCCATTGTCGATTTCCAGGTAGGCCAGGTCGGTCAGCACCTTGCGGATGCAACCGGCACCGGTCAGCGGCAGGCTGCAGCGCGGCAGCAGCTTGGACTCGCCGTCCTTGGACGCGTGGGTCATGGTCACGATGATGTTGTCGGCACCGGCCACCAGGTCCATGGCGCCGCCCATGCCCTTGACCAACTTGCCGGGGATCATCCACGACGCGATGTTGCCTTGCACATCCACTTCGAAGGCGCCGAGCACGGTGAGGTCGACGTGGCCACCGCGGATCATGGCGAACGATTGCGCCGAATCGAAGATCGACGCGCCACGGCGGGCGGTGACGGTCTGCTTGCCGGCGTTGATCATGTCGGCATCGATCGTGCTCTCGGTAGGGAATTCGCCCATGCCGAGCAAGCCGTTTTCCGACTGCAACATCACATCCATATCAGCGGGTACGTAGTTGGCCACCAAGGTCGGGATGCCGATGCCGAGGTTGACGTAGTAGCCGTCCTTCAGTTCACGGGCGACGCGTTGCGCCATCTGTTCGCGGGTCAGTGCCATGGTCAGGATCTCTTTGTTGTTCTGAAGGATGGCGCTCAGGCCTTGACGGTGCGCTTTTCGATACGCTTTTCGAAGGTGCCGACAATCACGCGGTCAACGAAAATACCCGGGGTGTGGATCTCGCTGGGCAGCAGCACGCCTGGTTCGACGATCTCTTCCACTTCGACCACGGTGATCTTGCCGGCCGTGGCCGCCAGCGGGTTGAAGTTTTGCGCGGTGTTGCGGTACACCACGTTGCCGTAGTGGTCGGCCTTCCAGCCCTTGACGATGGCGAAGTCGCCGGTGATGGACTCTTCGAGAATGTAGTGGCGGCCCTTGAATTCACGCACCTCTTTGCCATCGGCGACCGGGGTGCCGTAGCCCGTGGCGGTGTAGAACGCCGGGATGCCAGCGCCACCGGCGCGCATTTTTTCGGCCAGGGTGCCTTGCGGGGTCAGTTCGACTTCCAGCTCACCACTGAGCAGTTGGCGTTCGAATTCGGCGTTTTCGCCGACATAGGAGGCGATCATCTTGCGGATCTGCCGGTCTTGCAGCAATACGCCGAGGCCGAAACCGTCGACACCGCAGTTGTTCGACACCACGGTCAGGCCCTTGACGCCACGGCGCTTGATCTCGTTGATAAGGTTTTCCGGGATGCCACACAGGCCAAAACCACCGGCCAATACCGTCATGTTGTCGGTCAGGCCGTCGAGGGCCTCTTCATACGTTGCTACGCGCTTGTCCAGTCCGGCCATGTTGATCCGCCTTTTGTAGTTGTTGAACCGACGAGGCTGTCGGTGAGCGTGTGCCCCATCTTCACCTTAGTCGACTGATTTGTTAATTTTGTTTTCATCATCGATTGATAACTTTTTCAAAACAACGATCAGGGCCGTCATGAACGTCAAGCAACTCCGCGCCTTCGTCGCCGTGGCCAAGTACCAGAGCTTCGCCCAGGCCGGTGAACACCTGCATGTATCGCAACCGGCGTTGAGCCTGACCATCAAGGCGCTTGAGGAAAACCTCGGCGGCGCCCTGCTCAGCCGGACCACCCGCAGTGTCAGCCTGACTGCCGAAGGTGAGGTGCTGCTGCCGCTGGCCCGGCGCCTGCTGGCCGACTGGGACGACACCGAAGAAATGCTGCGCCAGCGTTTCACCCTGCAACTGGGGCGGGTTTCGGTGGCGGCCATACCGGCCTTCGCCGGTAACCTGCTGCCGCACGCGCTCAAGGTGTTTCGCCAGCGCTACCCGAAAGTCAACGTCACCGTGCATGACGTGATCAACGAGCAGGTACAGGAACTGGTGCGCCACCGTCGCGTCGAACTGGGCATCGGCTTCGAACCGGACAACACCGATGGCCTGGACTTCTACCCCCTGTACATGGACCGTTTCGTCGCCGTGGTGCCCGCCGACTCGCCACTGGCCGGGCTGCCCCAGGTCAGTTGGACGCAACTGCTGGCCGAAGACTTCATCGCCTTGCAGCGCCCGTCGGCGGTCCGCCTGTTGATGGAACAGAACGTCGCGGCCAGCCATGGCAAGCTGGCGGTGGCATTCGAGAGCCATCAACTGTCGACCGTTGGCCGCATGGTTGCCAGCGGCCTGGGCGTCAGCGCGGTGCCGGCGCTGTGCATCAACCAGATGCAGGAGCTCGGTGCCCGCTGCGTGCCGCTGGTCGAGCCCGCCGTGGAGCGGCGCATGGGGGTCATCGCGCTCAGTGAGCACAAACTGTCCACCGCAGCGCAAGCGCTGCTCGAGGTATTGCTTTCCCATACCCAGATCCCGGAGGTGACATGCGATACGTGAAACTGGCAGGTTCGAAGGTGCCGGCCATTGGCCAGGGCACGTGGTACATGGGTGAAGACCCTGGCCGCCGGGCCGCTGAGGTGTCGGCCCTGCAACAAGGTATCGAGCTGGGCCTGAGCCTGATCGATACGGCTGAAATGTATGCCGAGGGCGGCGCGGAGCAGGTGGTTGGCCACGCCATCGCCGGGCGCCGCGACCAGGTGTTCCTGGTCAGCAAGGTCTACCCGCACAATGCCAGCCAGCGCGGCATGCCTGCCGCCTGCGAGCGTAGCCTCAAACGCCTGGGCACTGACTGCATCGACCTGTACCTGCTGCACTGGCGTGGCCAACATCCCTTGGAGGAAACCGTCGAAGCGTTCGAGCGTTTGCGCGAACAAGGCAAGATCAAGCGTTGGGGGGTGTCCAATTTCGATGTCGATGACTTGCGCGAACTGCACAACCCCGATTGCGCCACTAACCAAGTGCTGTACAACCCGGTGCAACGCGGCATCGAATTCGACCTGCTGCCGTGGAGCCAGAAGCGCGCCTTGCCGACCATGGCGTATTGCCCATTGGCCCAGGCCGGGCAGTTGTTGCAGCACCCCGTGCTGGCCGAAATTGCCGAGCGCCACGGTGCGACACCGGCCCAGGTCAGCCTGGCCTGGGTGACCCGTGATGAGGGGGTGATTGCCATTCCCAAGGCGGTAGACCCAGAGCATGTGCGACTGAATGCGGCGGCCGGCTTGCTGACCCTGAGCAGCGAAGACCTGCGAGCGATTGACCGGGCATTCCCAGCACCGACCCGCAAGCAACGCTTGACGATGGTCTGAAGCCCTTGCCCGACCCTTGTAGGAGCAGCCTTGCGCTGCGAAGGGGCCGGCGATACCAAAGCAAATCTGCTGTGTTGTCACCGGCCTCTTCGCAGCGCAAGGCTGCTCCTACAACAGTCAACGCAACAGACAACGCTGGCAGGCTAATGAAAATCGCGGCTGCGCACATCCAGCCCCTGCAGCAAGGGGCTGATATCCTCCAGCCGCCGCGCAATCAGGTGACGCACCCCGTTCTCCTGCTCCAGCCGCCCGCTCACCTTGAGCAATTGCGCCCCCACCAACGCCCGCCTCTGCCGCTCGGCCAAGTCACGCCAGACCACCACGTTGACCATGCCGTACTCATCCTCCAGCGTCACGAACGTCACCCCACTGGCCGTCTGTGGGCGTTGCCTGCCTACCACCAGCCCGGCCACGGCAATGTTGTCGCCATGCTCGACAGCTGACAGCTCGTGCGAACTGCGGCAACCCAACGCTCGCAAACGAGGGCGCAGCAGCCGCAACGGGTGGGGCCCAAGCGTGGTGCCCAGGGTCTGGTAGTCGGCAACCAGGTCCTCGCCGACAGTCGGTGCAGGCAGCGCTACCACGGCCTCAGGCAACGCTTCGACCTCGGCGAACAAGGGCAACTGTGGCTGCACCGCCGCCACCTGCCAACGCGCCTGATGACGGTCACGTGCCAAAGCCCTCAGGGCCCCGGCGTCAGCCAGGCGGGCACGGGCGCGGTGGTCGAGCCCTGCACGCAGGCACAAGTCTTCAACATCGCGCCAAGGCCGTTGCGCCCTCGCCTGCTCCAGACGCCGGGCGTCAGCTTCGGCAAAACCACGGACCTGCCGCAGCCCCAAGCGTATGGCCAGCGCCTGTTCACCCACCGGTTCAAGCGTGCAATCCCATTCGCTGTGAAACACATCCACCGGCCGCACCTCGACGCCTTGGCGCCGGGCGTCCTGCAGCAGCTGGTCGGGGCTGTAAAAGCCCATCGGCCAACTGTTGACCAGCGCGCAGGTGAAAATGGCCGGCTCATGGCATTTGAGCCAACTGCTCGCGTAACACAGCAAGGCGAAACTGGCCGCGTGGGACTCGGGGAAGCCATAGCTGCCAAACCCCTTGATCTGCTCGAAGATACGCTCGGCAAACGACCGTTCGTAACCATTGCGCAACATGCCTTGAATCAGCCGTTCGCGGTGCGGCTCCAGCCCGCCGTGGCGCTTCCAGGCCGCCATGCTGCGGCGTAGCTGGTCGGCCTCGCCCG
Organism: Pseudomonas sp. ITEM 17296; assembly: GCF_028895205.1. Lineage (NCBI taxonomy): Bacteria > Pseudomonadati > Pseudomonadota > Gammaproteobacteria > Pseudomonadales > Pseudomonadaceae > Pseudomonas > Pseudomonas sp. ITEM 17296. The sequence goes on from NZ_WJRS01000028.1 coordinate 42,347, forward strand.
GGCTGTAGTCGGCAGCCACCATCGCCAGCTCCATCACCTGTTCCTGAAACAACGGCACACCCAGCGTGCGCTCGAACACTTCCTGCAATTTAGGCGAGGGGTACGTCACGGGCTCCTGCTTCAGGCGCCGGCGCAAATACGGGTGGACCATATCACCCTGAATCGGCCCGGGGCGCACGATGGCCACCTCGATGACCAGATCGTAGAACGTGACGGGCTTGAGCCGTGGCAACATGGCCATCTGCGCCCGAGACTCGATCTGGAACACGCCCATGGTTTCGGCTCGGCTGATCATCGCATAGGTGGCTGGGTCCTCCCCCGGGATGCTTGCCAGCGTCAATTGCCGGCCCCGGTGGCGCTGCAGCAGGTCGAAGCAACGGCGCAAGGCACTGAGCATGCCCAGCGCCAGCACATCGACCTTGAGCAAACCGACCATGTCCAGGTCGTCCTTGTCCCACTGGATCACGGTGCGGTCTTGCATGGCGGCGTTTTCCACTGGCACCAGCTGATCCAGCGGCTGCTGCGAGATGACGAACCCGCCTGGGTGTTGCGACAGGTGCCGGGGAAAACCGATCAGCTCACCGGCCAGAACCAGCACCCGCCGCAGCGACGGGCTGCTGGCCTCGAAACCGGCCTCGGCCAGGCGTTGCGCATCGGGGATGCGATCACTCCAGCGGCCACAGCACTTGGCCAGCGCATCCACCTGGTCGGCCGGCAGCCCCAGTACCCGCGCCACATCACGCACCGCACCGGCAGCATGGTAGGTGTTGACCACGGCGGTGAGTGCGGCCCGGTGCCGGCCATAGCGCCGGAACACATACTGGATCACCTCTTCGCGGCGGTCGTGCTCGAAGTCCACGTCGATGTCCGGCGGCTCATTGCGTTCGCGTGACAGAAAGCGCTCGAACAGCAAACGGTGCTCCATGGGGTCGAGTTCGGTGATCCCCAGCACGAAACACACCACCGAGTTGGCGGCCGAGCCTCGGCCCTGGCAGAGGATATGCTGGCTGCGGGCAAAGGCTACGATATCGTGCACGGTCAAAAAATAGCTTTCGTAGGCCAGTTCCTCGATCAGCGCCAGCTCCTTTGCCAGCACCTCGCGCACCTTGTCGCTCGGCCCCCCCGGCCAGCGCATCAGCAAGCCGCGCTCGCACAGCTCGCGCAGCCAGCTCGCCGGGGTGTGGCTGGCTGGCACCAATTCACGCGGGTACTGGTACTTCAGCTCGCTCAAGTCGAAACGGCAGCGCTCGGCGATGACCAGGGTCTCGGCCAGTAGGTCGGCCGGGTACAGTTCCTGCAACTGCTCAGGGCTGCGTAGGTGACGCTCGCCATTGGCGTACAGGTAGCGACCCGCTTCGGCCACCTGGCAATGCTGGCGGATGGCGGTCATGCAATCCTGCAGGGCACGGCGACCGCGTGCATGCATGTGCACGTCACCGCAGGCCACTGCGCGGATACCGACCTTGCTCGCCAGCTGGCGCAGTTTGCCAAGCCGCACCTCGTCATCACTGCCACGGTGCAGGTGCACGGCCAGCCACAGCCGCTCGGCGAACAGCGTGCGCAAACCCTCACCGGGTTCAGGGTCGTCGGCATCCTCGGCAACCCACAGCGCCAGCAAGCCTTGATGATGCTCGCGCAGGTCCTCGCTGAACAGTTGGTAGTCGCCCTTTTCCGCCCGCCGTCGCGCACGGGTAATCAGCGCGCACAGGCTCTGGTAGCCGGTGAGGTTTTCCGCCAGCAGCACCAGTTTCGGGCCATCCTGCAGGCGGACTTCGCTGCCGATAATCAGCCGCAGCTGGTGCGCCTTGGCGGCCTGCCAGGCGCGGACGATACCGGCCAAGGTGCACTCATCGGTGATCGCCAGTGCGTCATAGCCCTGCTCGCGCGCACGCTTGAACAACTCATCGGCACTCGACGCCCCCCGCTGGAAGCTGAAGTTCGACAGGCAGTGCAATTCGGCATACCCGAACCGGCTCATGCAAACCAGCCTTGCAACCACAAAGGGCCTGGCTGGCTGAGGTCGCGGTAGGCCCAGCCGCGCAGGCCGTCGCGGGTTTCGATGCGGTAGTAGTCACGGCGCACGTCGCCCCCGTCCCACCAGCCCGACTCGATGCGCTCGGCATGCCCCAGCACACGGTGGCCGGCTGCCTCCAGCGCCACGGGCGCCGGTAACAGCCAGCCGGGGCGGCTACCCGGCAACACCGGCAGGCTGCCTTGTGCGCCCTGCTCCGCCGCTTGCCAGGCACATTCGGGGCGGTGATCGGCCTCGGCGCTCAGCCCCTTGACGGCCTCATCGCCTAACCGTGCGCGCAAGCGTTCACGCAACTGCTCCCAGGGCTGCGACTGCTGGGCGCGGGGGTCGAACAGCGCCTGGTGCTGGGGCACGAAGGGTGGCAGGTCATCGGCGACCAAGCGCAAGTTGCGTACCGGGGCGGGGATTTGCAGCGGCTCCAGGCGCCCTTTTGCCAGTTCGAAGAGCATGGCAGGGTCACGTTCGGCCGCCAGCAGGCCAACCTTGAGCAACGTGTCCGGCCCTTCGGCATGCTCCAGGTGCAGGCAAAAACGCTGCACGCCACAATCGCGCCCAGCCAGGAACGCGCCGAGGTCGTTGAGCATTCTGCGCAGCGGGAACAGCAACGCCTGGTGCGACTCCACGTCGAAATTCAGCTCCAGGCGCGACTCGAAGCGGTCCGGCGGCTGGTAGAAGCCCAGCCCCAGGGTGCGCAGGCCGAGCAGTTGGTCCAGGTGCAACTGGACCTGCGCAGAAAAGCGCTTGGCCAGGGCGTCGCGCGGCAAGGCCAGCACCTGGCCCAATTGGCGCAACCCCATGCGGGCAAAGGCCTCGGCGGCCTCCAGCGGCAAGCCGACACGGTCGATAGGCATCTGTGCCAGTACGGCGCGGGTGGCATCGGCACAGGTCACCGCAAGGCCATCATGACCGTTGGCAAGCATGCGGGCCGCCACCGGGTTGCTGGCCAGCACGATGCGCTGCCGCAAGCCCAACGCGCTGAGCTCCTGGCGCAGGCGTGCCTCGAACAACGGCCAGGGGCCAAACAGCTGCAGGCTGGAGCCGACCTCCAACAACAAAGCCCTTGGGTAATGCAGGCTCACCTGGGCGCTGAAGCGATAGGCCCAGGCTGCCAGCAGCTGTTGCAACTGCTCGATGCGTTTGTCATCGGCCTCTACGCAGGTGAAGCCATCGGCCAAGGCACGCGCCGTGGCCAGGGTTTGCCCAGCACGCAGGCCGAGGGCTGCGGCAGCGGGGTTGACCGCCTGTAGCACACGGCGCTGCGTCGGGCCGCCAATCACTACCAGGGGCGTTTCAGGGTCGTCACGCTCGCGCAGAACAGTGTCCAGCGCCAGCTGTGGCAGCAGAATGCAGGCCCAGAGCATGGTGCATCAGCCTCAGCCGGGCAGCGCGATGGGCAGCGCTGGCGGCATGCCGCCCCGGCTCTTGAGCACACGCCACTGTGCCGGCCGAGTGTCGATGGCAATACGCAGAGCGGCCGGCGACGGGTTGTGTGCCGCCTGCTGTGGGCGACAGGCGAACGCCAGCGCCTGGCCGGTCTCGGCAGCCACCTGCAGGCGCCGCAGTGCCCGGTCATCGGCGCGCTCTGGCCAGCACAACACGGCGGCGCAACTGCCTGAACGCAGGCATTGCTCAGCCGCCCACAGTGCGTCGGCAGGCGTGGCGCTAACCTGGGCCAGCCAGCGTAGATCCACCCCCGCTGCCTGCCAGGCCGGGGCATAGGGAATGAACGGCGGCGCGACCAGCACCACGCGGCCACCTTCTGCAGTCAGGCGCGCCAGTGAGGGCCACAGCAGTTGCAGCTCACCGCACCCCGGGCTGGCCAGCAACAGTTCGCTGAGTGCCGCGGCCGGCCAGCCGCCCTCGGGCAGGCGTTGGTCGAGCGCGGCATGCCCGGTCGGCTGCAACCCCAGGGGCCGGGCCTGAACCTGCCGCCCGCGCCAGACCTGACGCTGGTCGAGCAGCCTGTCGAGATCGACCACCGCGCCCATCAGTCGCGCCTCAGCAGGCCACAGAACACGCCTTCAATGAAGAACTCCTGTTCAGGGCCCACATCGATCGGCGCATAGGCCGGGTTGCGCGGCAACAGCCGGTAACCGCCAGGCTGACGCTGCAAGCGCTTGATGGTCACCTCGCCGTCCAGGCGGGCGACCACGACCTGCCCGTCTCGGGCCTCGCCCTGTTGCCGAATGCCGACCAGGTCACCGTCGAAGATGCCGTCATCGACCATCGAGTCGCCGCGCACTTTCAACAGGTAATCGGGCGTGCGCCGGAACAGGCTGGGGTCGAGCAGCAACTGCTCGTGGATGTCGAGGTCCGGGCCGATCGGGGCACCTGCCGCGACCTGGCCCAGCACCGGCACTTCGAGGATTTCCGGGCGGCGCAGCGGTTGAGCCAGGCGAATACCTCGCGCCTGGTTCGGCGTGACGTCGATATGGCCGGCCTGGCACAGGGCGGTGATGTGTTTGCGCGCGACGCTGCGCGAGGCGAAGCCGAAGCGCGTGGCGATGTCGGCAAGGCTCGGTGGCTGGCCGTGGTCAGCAATGCGCTCACGAATGAATTCGAGAATGGCGCGGCGTTTGGGGGTCAGATTGTCCATGGAGTACATTTGTACTCTTTTCGCAACACACTGAACAGCCCCCTTCGTCGTCCGCTTTGGTTATGATCGTCGGGCTTGTGATTTTTCATACCTGGATACCTGATGCTGACTGCCCTGCTGTTCGACCTCGACGGAACCCTCACCGACACCGATACCCTGCACCTGCAGGCTTTCCGCCAGTTGCTGCGCGAGCATGACGGCCGTGAACTGAGCCAGGCCCAGTTCGATGCACAGGTCAGTGGCCGGGCCAACGGCGAACTGTTCGCCGAGTTGTTTGCCGATGCCAGCCCGCAGCAATGCCTGGCCCTGGCGGATCGCAAAGAGGCGTTGTTCCGCTCGCTGGCGCCGTCGCTCGCGCCCATGCCCGGCCTGTTGCGCTTGCTGGAGCACGGCCAGGCCTGTGGCCTGGGGATGTGCGTGGTGACCAACGCCCCCCGGCTCAATGCCGAGCACATGTTGCAGGCCATGGGGCTGGAGGCCCGCTTCGAGCATGTGTTGGTGGCCGAGGAGCTTGAGCGAGCCAAGCCGGACCCGCTGCCCTACCTCACCGGGCTACAGCGGCTCGGGGCCGAGGCCGGGCACGCGCTGGCCTTCGAGGACTCGTTGCCCGGGGTCAAGGCTGCCAGTGGTGCGGGGATATTTACGGTTGGGGTTGCGACTACACAGACTGCCGAACGCCTGATGGACGCGGGGGCTGGGCTGGTGATCGAGGACTTTGATGATGCGCGGTTGTGGGCGTTGATTGAATCGATGGGGTGAGGTGTGCTGGATGCGCTGGTGCATGCCTTGAGGTTTATGGCGCCTGTGAGATCGAGCGCCGCCCGCGCGGCGCTTCGCAGCACAAGGCTGCTCCATCTGTTTCGGGCCAGTGAGGCCTGTGATATTTGCGCGCGACCGCCTCAGGAATAATTGGCCCGAAAAATTGTAGGAGCAGCCTTGTGCTGCGAAGCGCCGCGCAGGCGGCGCTCGATCTCACAAACGCCATAACACTCAACCCCTACACCTCAACGCTCTAACCTTCAACCGCAGCCCAACCTCTCAGGCCGCCCATGCTCATCGACGAAGAACTGACCCTCAAAAAGCTGGAAACCTTCCTCGCCTTCATGCGCAGTGGCAACCTCGGCCGCGCCGCCGCCGAGCTGTCCACCAGTGCCGTCAGCGTGCACCGTGCCATCCACTCGCTGGAAAGCGCCTTGCGTTGCCCCCTGTTCAAGCACGAAGGCCGGCAACTGATCCCGCTGGAAAGCGCCTACGTGCTGGAGAAAAAAGCCCGCCAGCTGATCCAGGACGCCGAGCAGATGGTCCGCCAGACCCGTGAGGCTGCGGGGTTCTATGCCGAACGTTTCCGCTTGGGCGCCCTGTACTCGCTAACGGTAAAGACCGTGCCAAAGCTGGTCATGGGCCTGAAACTGCGCCGCAGCGCGCTCAACATCGACCTGACCCTGGGCTCGAACGTCGACCTGCTGCAACGCCTGAAAAACCACGAACTGGAGGCCATCCTGGTGTCGCTGGACGAAAGCGTCAGCGACCCCGCCTGCGAGCAATTGCCGCTGTTCTCCGACGACATCTTCCTTGCCGTCCCCACCGACTCGCCCTTTGCCGAACACGCCGAGGTGGACCTGGCCGACCTCGCCGACTCCACCTTCATCACCCTGACCCAAGGCTTTGCCACTCACCGTGATGGTGCGCGGGTATTCGAGCAGGCAGGGTTCGAGCCGAAGGTGGCCATGCAGGTGAACGATATCTTCACCCTGCTGAGCATGGTCAGCTCCGGCGTTGGCTTTGCCCTGCTGCCAGGGCGAATCGCTGCGGTCTACGAGAACCGGGTGAAGTTGATTGCCCTGCAACCACGCTATCGCCTGCAACAGCACATTGGCGTGGTGTTTTTGAAGGCGCGGGAACGAGAGCCGAACCTGCTGGCGTTGCTGGCTGAATGCAGAATGTACAGCCGCGAAAACTGAACGAAGGCCTGCAGGTGTTTATGTTCCAGCGAGATTTACACAGCTTGCCGGGCAGCGCGCCGGCCTGAACCGGCATGGCGCCCTTGCAACAACACCGCCAGCGCAGCCAATACCGCCGGGATCAGCAACGACGCGAACACCTGTGCAAAGCTCCAGCCCATGGCCAGCATCTGGGCGCCGGCAAACGCACTGAGAATCGCCCCGAAGCGCCCGATGCCACTCATCCAGCTGGCACCGGTCGCCCGCGCTTCGGTAGGGTAAAAGGCCGCCGCCAAAGCATTCATGCCCACACTTGCGCCATTGAGGCCAAAGCCCACGGCCCAGGCAATCGCGCACAGCCAGGCAAAATCCCCAGCCACCAGGCCAATGGCGAAGATCACCGCACCGCTGAACAAGAAGGTCAGCATCAGTACCCGTTGCGGGTTGCAGCGGTCCATGGCCCAGCCCACCGAGATCGCCCCCAGCGGCCCGCCGATCTGGAAACAGGCGGTGACGATGGCCGCTTCGGCTACCGAGAAGCCGCCCCCCTCCTTGACCAAGGTGGGCAACCAGCCGCTGAACAGGTAAACCAGAAACAGCGCCAGCACGTAGCCAGCCCAAAGCATCAAGGTGCCAAAGCGGTAGCGCGGCGAGAGAATGGTCGCAATCGCCCCACCACTGCTGGGCGCGCTGGCCGGTACGATGAAGGTGCTGTCGGCGTTGACACGCTCCGGTGCCAGACGGCTGACGATGGCGTGGATGCGACGTTTGTCAGCACCCTTGCTGACCAGGAAGGTGACCGACTCGGGCAACCGCCAGCACAGCAACGGCACTGTCAGCAGCGGCAGCACGCCGCCCAGCACCAGCACGCTGCGCCAGCCCAGGTTGGGGATCATCCAGGCACTGACAAAGCCGCCTGCCGCCGCACCCAGTGAGAAACCACAGAAGGCCAGGGTGATCAACAGCGAGCGGCTGCGCGCCGGCGCGTATTCACTGACCAGGGTGCTGGCATTGGGCATGGCAGCGCCCAGGCCCAGGCCGGTCAGAAAACGCAGGGCAACAAGGGTCTCAAGGTCGGGCGAAAATGCCGAGGCCAAGGTCCACACACCAAACAGCAGGACACTGCCCAGCAAGACCGCCTTGCGCCCATAGCGGTCGGCCAAGGGGCCGGCGATCAACGCCCCGAGCGCCAGGCCGATAAGGGCCGCGCTCAACACCGGGCCCAGGCTTTGTGCGCCCAGGCCCCAATCGCTTTTCAGTTGCGGTGCGATGAAACCGATGAGGGCGACGTCCAGCCCATCCAGGGCGATGATCAGAAAGCCCAGGAAGACTACCCATTTCTGGTAGCGGCCGATGGGTTGCTGGTCGATCAGTTGGCGCACATCAATGGCGTTGTTCATGGGGTATCACCTGTTGTTGTTTTTATGAAGGTGCATCGGCAGTGGGCCGCCATGCGGCCCAGGCAGCATTACCGGTGAACGAGGCTGGGCAGCCGCACAGGCCGGATGATCCGGGTCTCTTGGGCCACGACCAGATCGCGGGTGGCCTGCAGGTAGGCTGCGAAGTCCGGGTCAGCGTCCCGCGCGGCGCTGCGTTTTTCGAAGTCATCGAGGCTGTCATAGCCCCACAAGTGCACCACCTGGTTGAGCGGGCCGATGCTGCTGGTGTAAAACGCCAGCGGCGCACCGAGATGGCGCAGCAGAATCGGCATCGCCAACTGGTCGAAGGCTTCGAGAAAGGCCGCCATGCCACGTGGGCGGATGGTGTAGACCCTGTGATCGACGACAGGCTTGTCCATCATGCAACCTCCCGCGCGTTGCCCGCTGTAGCCAGGCCTTGTTCGACGCCCGCCAGGTGGCGCCCGGTGATGTAGCCAAAGGTCATGATTGGCCCCAGGGTGATGCCGGCACCGGGGTAATTGCCGCCCATGATGCTGGCGCGGTCGTTGCCGACGGCGTACAGGCCGTCGATGGCCTGCTGATCGGCGCCCAGCACTTCGCCGACCACGCTGGTGCGGATGCCGTCGAAGGTGCCCAGGTCACCCATGATCACCTTCACGGCAAAGTAAGGCCCCTCGGCCACTGGCGCCACGCACGGGTTGGGCGTGTGCTGCGGGTCGGCCAGGTAGCGATTGAAACGCGTGGTACCTCGCCCAAACTGGCGGTCCTCACCCTGAACGGCGCCCAGGTTGTACTCACGTACGGTCTGCTCCAGCCCGGCGGCATCGATCCCGGCCTTGCGCGCCAGCTCGGTGAGGCTGCTGCCCTTGAGCAAGTAGCCGTTACGCAACAGTGGCCCCAGCGGCATCGGCGATGGCTTGGCGAAACCCAGCCCGTACTTGGCCAGGGTGCGTCGGTCACAGACCAGCCACATGGCGGTTTCCGGTTGCTCTGCACACGCCTCGATCAAGGCCGCACCCACGTCGTGGTAGGAATTGGATTCGTTGGTAAAGCGCCTGCCCGAGCGCAGCACGCCGATCACACCGGGCTTGTAACGGTCGAGCAAATGGGGGAACGCGACAAATCGCTCTGCCCCCATCGGCACCTTGGACACCGGCATCCACGCCGCCGCCGCTTGCAGGCGGATATCGACCTTGGCGCCCATCGTTTCAGCCATGCGCGCACCATCACCCGTGTTGCCTGCTGGCACCGGCGAAAAGTGCTCGCCACCCCGACGCACATGCGGGTAGGCCTGCTTCAACCGTTGCACGTCATGGGAAAACCCACCACAGGCCAGCACCACGCCGCGCCGCGCCTCGATGCGCAGTTCGCTGTCGCCTTGTTTCGCCAACACGCCAGTGACCCGATTGCCTTCACGCAACAGGTGCCTGGCCGGGGTCCCGGTCAAAATCGGAATGCCCAGGTCCAGTGCCGACTTCACCAGCCGCGCCGCCAGGGCATTGCCGCTGGTCACCTGGGTGCCGCGCCGGTACAGCGCCAACTCCTTGAGGTGGGTCAGCAAGCGCTTGGCCACATACACGAACGACGTCAGCGAGCGGGTGGCATTGAAGAAGTGCTTGAGGTCGGCATTTGACGAATTGAACATCATGCCGATGAAGGTGATGGTCTTGAGCGGTGGCCGCAGGCGTGCCATGTCGGGCCCAAGGCCGCGGATGTCGTAGGGCGCTGCCAGTATCGAGCGCCCGACATCGACGCCACCTTCCACGTGTGGGTGATAGTCGGGGTACAGCGTGGGGACGAATTTGACGGCGGTCTCGCGCTCGAAGAACTCGACCATGTCTGGCCCGTGACGCAGAAACGCCTTGACCGCCACTTCGTCGAAACAGTCGCCGGTTTCGTTGCGCAGGTAGGTCAGCGCCGCCTCATCGCTGTCGTTCATCCCATGCCGGTTGCCCGGCACCCACAGCACCCCACCGGAGAACGCCGTGGTGCCGCCGAAGCAGTCGTCCTTTTCGATGACGACCACATCCAGGCCGTGTTTTTTCGCAGTGATCGCCGTCGCCAGGCCGCCGGCCCCCGCCCCCACCACCAGTACATCGCAGGTGCGTGTGTTCATGCGCGTACGCCCTCGAAACCGGGGCGCGGGATCAACGCCATGGGCATGCTCTCCAGCCCACCATCGACCGTCAGCTCGGCGCCGTTGATGTAGTCGGCACGCGGGCTGGCAAGAAACAGCACCGCCTCGGCGATGTCCTGCGGCTCGCCGATTCGCTGGTTGGCGGTCATGGCGCTGCGCTGGCGTTCGATGTGCGGGTCCGCGTAAAACGCTGCCGACAGCGGCGTGCGGATCAACCCCGGGCACACCGCGTTGCTGCGTACCCCGCGCGGCCCCCATTCCACGGCAATCTGCCGGGACAGCATGCTGACCCCGGCCTTGGCCGCGCTGTAGGCACCACTGTTGGGTTGAGGGTAATGGGCCGCGATCGACGCTACATGCACGATGCGCCCCTGGCCTCGGGCAAGCATCAAGCTGCCGAAGGCCTGCGAACACAGCAGGTAGCCGCTGAGGTTGACCGCCAACACCTGGTTCCATTGCTCCAGGGTCAGCACGTCGAGCGAACCCGGGCGCAGCACACTGGCGTTGTTGATCAGTACATCGCAGCAGCCGTGCAGCGCCTGCACCTGTGCGGCGGCCTGGCTCACGCTATCGGGGTCGGCGATGTCGCACCCCAGCGCGCTGACCTCGCCGACACTGTGCTCGCCCAAGCTGGCCGCCAGCTCACGGCACTTGCCCAGGTCGCGGTCCAGCAAAACCACATGGGCTTGCTGTTCGACCAACGCGGCAGCCAGTGCCGCGCCAATGCCGCCGGCCGCGCCGGTCACTACACAAACGGCTGAATCCAGGCCCAGCCAGTGAGCGCTAATCTTGTTGTTATGCATGCTGCTCTCCAGAGTGTCGCTTCATCTGGCGAACAGCCTAGGGCTGACAGGCACCCGTGCAGAATGGACAAAACCTGCAACCAGCCCCACATTCCCGACAATTTGCTGCACCGCCCCTGAACCTGTTCAGCGGCTGTGGCACAGTAGCCGGGTACCGATCAAAACAATTACAACACCATGAACAAGATCCCCAATTACGCCCTGTACGGTGAGACTGCACAGCCGGTGTGGCACGAGTCGCTGCATGTGGAGTCGATCTCCAAACGCTCCGGTGCCCACAACTGGGAGATCGCCGCGCACCGTCACGAAGGCCTGCTGCAGTTGCTCTACTTGCAAAGCGGCGGTGGTGAAGTGCTGTTCGACAGTGACCGCATTCAGGCCCAGGCGCCCTGCGTGGTGTACGTGCCGGCGCAGGTGGTGCATGGCTTCCACTGGGCCGGTGCGGTCGAGGGCCAGGTGATCACGGCGGCGCAGCACCCGCTGGAAAGCATCACCCAGGTACTGGCGCCAAACCTGCTGGCAACGGTCCGCAAACCCCAGGTGATCGCCCTGCCCCACTGGGAAGCCGACGAAGACCCCCTGCTGCCGTTGTGCCGTGCCCTGCACGAGGAATACCACAACCGCGCTCGCGAGCATGTGGCCAGCAGCATGTCGCTGTTGCTGGCGCTGCTGATCCAGGTGCTGCGCCACGAACCACAGGCCAGTGGTGACGGGCGTCGCCCACCGTCCAGGCGCAGCCAGCAACTGACCGGGTTCCGCGAGCTGGTGGACATGCACTTTCGCGAGCATTGGTCGTTGGGGGCTTATGCCGCTGAACTCGGGCTGACGTTGGCCACGCTGGGGCGGCTGTGCCAGGAACATCTGGGCATGACCCCGATGAATGTCATCAATGCCCGGTTGGTGCTGGAGGCCAAACGGGCGCTGGGGCATTCAAGCCTCAGCGTGAAAGAGATTGCCCATGATCTGGGGTTTGTCGATGTGGGGTATTTCAGCCGGTTTTTTCGCAAGCACTCGGGGGTGAGCCCGAGCGGGTTTCGCGACGCTGCGTTGGCCTCTTCGCGGGCCAGTACAAGGCTTTCTTCAAGCCTCTAGCGCCTGCTGCACCTGGCCCACTGTCGCCGCCAATCGGTCCAGGTGCAGGCTCAACACTCGCTCCACCGGCGCCTGGTCCACCGGCCAATGCAAGGCGATGCTGCCCGCCAGTTGCCCCTCGACCCGGACCGGCAAGGCGATCGCCCGGATCAGAAATGGCAACCGCACCGGGTATTCCCAATGCCCCTCGGTACGCTGGCCAAAGCCCTTGTGCGCATCCTCCTCGATATCGCGCAACAGGCTGTCATCACCCAACCGTTGGTGGCTGGCCAAGCGCTGCACTTCGTCGCCGTCCAGCTCCCCCAGGCACGCGCGCCCCATCGCCGAATGGAACAGGCTGGCATGGTGGCCGACGATCTGGCAGTTGTTCGGGTAGCGCTTGCGCAACACCTGAGGGATGGCGCTTTCCATCACCTCCAGCCGCTCGCCATCGAAGCACGACAGGTCTGCCACCAGCCCGGTGCGTTCGCTCAGCTCAAGCAGCCAAGGCGCCGCCTGCTCCACCAGGCGCCGCTTGAAGCGCAGCTGGCGGTCGCCGAACAGGCGCCGGGCACACAGGCGATAGCGCCGGTCGCTCAAGCCCCGGTAAACCCACCCCTGCTCCTGCAAGGTGGCGAGCATACGCGAGACCGTGGCCTTGGGCAGCGATGTCAGGTAGTGCAGTTCTTCAAGCCCCAATGCCTGGTGTTCGCCCAGCAAGTCGACGATGGCCAGCGCCCGCTCCACCGAGCGTACGCCGCCACTGTCTGTCATGTTGCCCATGTGTCTGACCTCCCTGTCACTTGGCGGGTTGGTCATCATGCACAGCAAGAACCGCGCCTGCCCAGAGCCTTTACGGAAGTTGCAAGCACGGCGGCGGCCGCCGTTCGACCCAGCGGGTCAGTTGCTCATGGGCATGGGCCAGTTGCAACACCGCGTGGTCCGCCTGGGCTGGGCCAATGATTTGCAGGCCCATCGGCAACCCCGTGGTACTGAAGCCCACCGGTACACTGATGCTCGGCAGCCCTGCCAAGGTCGGCCCGATTACCACCTCCATCCAGCGGTGATACGTGTCCATCGTTCGCCCTGCGACTGCCTTCGGCCACGCCTGCTGTGCATCGAAAGGGAACACTTGGGCCGAAGGCAACAGCAGGAAATCGTAACGCTCGAACAACCTGCCGAGGGCCTGGTACCACGCACTGCGGTCTATCGAAGCCTGGTACACCTGCGACGCGCTCAGGTGCAAACCGCCCTCGACTTCCCACTGCGCCTCAGGCTTGAGCAGGGCACGTTTGCCGGGGTCGGCATAGGCCGCGCCGAGGGTGCCGTGCACCAGGAAGTGGCGGTGGGTCAACCAGCATTGCCAGAGGCGCGCCAAGTCAAAGGCCGGCTGGCAGGCCTCGACCTGGCAGCCCAGCTCGCCAAAATCCGCCAGGGCCGACTCGCACAGGCTCAGCACCCCGTCTTCCATCGGCAGGTAGCCGTCATAATCGCCCAGCCAGCCCAGCCGCGCACCCTTGAAGTCGCGCTGCAACCCTTCAGCGAAATCAACCTTGCCGCCACTCAGCGACAACGGCACCCGTGCATCGAAGCCTGCCTGGGTCGTCAACAGCCGCGCGAGATCGACCACGCTGCGCCCCATCGGCCCTTCAGTGGCCAGTTGCTGCAGGAACACCTCCGGCGCCGGCCCATGCGGCACCCGCCCCTGGGACGGGCGCAGGCCGAACACATTGTTGAACGCCGCCGGGTTACGCAGCGAGCCCATCATGTCGCTGCCATCGGCCACCGGCAGCAATCGCAGGGCCAAGGCCGCCGCGGCCCCGCCACTGCTGCCACCGGCCACCCGGCTTGGGTCGTAGGCATTGAGTGTGGTGCCAAACAGGGTGTTGTAGCTTTGCGAGCCCAGGCCAAACTCAGGCACATTGCTTTTGCCGACGATGATCGCCCCACTGGCCCTGACCCGCGCCACGCTGACCGCATCGTGCTCGGGCACCTGCTCGGCGAACAGCGGCGAGCCCAGCGTGGTGCGCAGCCCGGCCGTGGCAGCCAGGTCCTTGATTGCCTGTGGCATGCCATGCATCCAGCCCCTTGACTGCCCCCGCGCCAGCTCACCGTCGCGCTCATCGGCTTCGGCCAGCAGTGCCTCGGCCGAACGCAGCGACACCAGCGCATTGACCTGCGGGTTGAAACGCTCGATATGGGCGAGGTACGCCAGCATCGCCTCACGGCACGATACTTGGCGGGCATGAATCGCGCGGGACAACGCCTCGGCATCCAGCGCTACGATTGGGTCGATGGCTAGCGGCTTCACGGTTTCACTCCAAGGTTGAACGCGACAGCTTTACCCGCACGTGGCGCTTCTTTCAGGCAGTAAGTGCCCAACAGCGTCAGCAGGCAAGCGAACAGTACATAGAACGACGGCGCCACCGGCGTGTTCAGGGCTTTGCTCAGCCAGGTGACGATCAGCGGCGCAAAGCCGCCGAACACCATCACCGCCACGTTGTAGGCCACCGATACACCGGTCGAACGCACCTCGACCGGGAACTGCTCGGCCAGGGCAGTCGGCGCCGGGCCAAAGAACCCGCCGATGGCGGTGCACAGCAGCAGCTGCATCACCAGCAGGCGCTCGATCGACGGCGCCGCCGCCACCCACACGTACAGCGGATAGACCATCACGAAGAAGGCCAGGGTGAAGGCCATCAGTACCGGGCGCCGGCCCAACCGGTCAGACAAGGCCCCCGCCAGCGGGATGACCACGGTCATCAGCCCCACCGCAAGCATCTGCACCAGCAATACCTGGTCCAGCGGCAACCCGAGGTTCTGGTGGGCGAAGGTCGGCATGTTCACCAGCACCACGTAGAACGATACCGTGGCGCCACACGCCAGGCCCATCGACACCAGCAGGCTGCGGCGGTGTTCACGCAGTACCTGCCACAGGCCCGGCGCCTGGCCCTTGGCCTGTTTACGCGCCTGGAGGAACTCTTCGGGTTCTTCCATGTGCTTGCGAATCCACAGCCCCACCGGGCCAATCAGCAGGCCAAGCACGAACGGGATTCGCCAGCCCCAGCTATCCAGCGCCTCAGGCGTGCACAGGTGCGTCACCAACGCCACCATCGCCGCCCCCGAGAACACCGCCAGGCACTGCCCTACCAGTTGCCAGGAGCCATACAGGCCTTTGCGATGGGCGGGTGCGCTTTCTACCAGAAACGCCGTTGCGCTGGCGTATTCGCCCCCTGTAGCGAAGCCCTGGAGCATGCGCGCCACAACGATCAGCAACGGTGCGCCCATGCCGATGGCGAGGTAGTTGGGCGCAAAGGCGATCATGGCGATGGACACGGTCATCAGGCGGATGATCATCTGCATGGCCGCCTTGCGGCCTTTGCGGTCGGCGTACATGCCCAGCAGCACGCCGCCCACCGGGCGCATGAAAAAGCCCACACCAAAGGTGGCCAGGGCCATCAGCAGCGAGGCGTATTCGTCGTCGGAGGGGAAGAACTGCCGGGCGATGATGCTCGCCAGAAAGCCGTACACGATAAAGTCATACCACTCCAGCGCATTGCCGATGACGGCAGCGACCACCTGCTGGGTACGCGACACGCCTGTGCTCGAAGTCTGCATAGGGAACACTCCATTCATCTGTTGGGTGATGACCCAGGCACAGCCGCGCCCAGGTTCCAGCGGCAGTCGTCAAAGAAAGGTCAGGCGGGTTCGAGCCAGCGCTCGGCAAGCGCGCCCCAATAAGCGGCGCCGGTCAGCAGGATGTCGTCGTTGAAATCATAGGCCGGGTTGTGCACCATCGGCCGCGACAGGCCATTGCCGATGAACAGGTAGGCGCCGGGGCACCGTTGCAGCATCCAGGCGAAATCCTCGCTGCCCATCAATTTGCGGGTGTTGCCGTCCACCGCGTCGGCACCGAGCAGTTCCTCGCCCACTTGTTGAGCGAAGGCGTTCTCTGCGGCATGGTTGACCAGTACCGGGTACGCCGGCCGGTGTTCGATGCTGGCGCTGCAGCCAAAACTCTCGGCTTGGCTAACGATGATCGCGCGCACCCGCGCCAGGGTCTGCGCCCGCACTTCGGCATTCAGCGCCCGCAGGCTGAGGCGCAGCACCGCCTGCTGCGGAATCACGTTGGCCGCCTCGCCCGCCTGCAGTGCCCCCACCGTGACCACCGCGGCTTCCTGGGCGTCGATATTGCGCGCCACCACCGTCTGCAACGCCATCACCACACTGGCCGCTGCCACCAGCGGGTCGACGGTCAGGTGCGGCATCGAGCCATGCCCGCCTACGCCTTCAAGGGTTACGCTGAGCAAATCCTGCGAGGCCATCATCGGTCCCTCGCGAAAGCCCAGGTGCCCTGCCGGCAGCCCCGGCATGTTGTGCATGCCGAACAGGGCATCACAGGGGAAGCGCTCCAGCAAGCCGTCGGCGAGCATCGCCTCGGCGCCGCCCTGGCCCTCTTCGGCTGGTTGGAAGATCAGCGTCAGCGTGCCATCGAACTGCCGGGTCGCCGCCAGGTAACGCGCAGCGCCCAGCAGCATGGTGGTGTGGCCGTCATGGCCGCAGGCGTGCATGCAGCCTTGGTGCCGGCTGCTGTAGGCCGCGCCGGTGGCCTCATGGATCGGCAGCGCGTCCATGTCGGCGCGAAGCCCCAGCTTGCGTGGGCTGCTGCCGTTGCGCAGCACCCCCACCACGCCGGTCTTGCCGACACCGGTGTGAACCTCGTAGCCCCACGCTTGCAGCAGCCGAGCGACCAGCGCCGAGGTGCGGCTTTCTTCAAAACCCAGTTCCGGGTGTGCATGGATGTCGTGACGGATGGCGTGCAGGTCGCTGGCCACGTCATTGAGCCAGGCCAGGATGTGTTGATGTCGGGACATGCGGAATCTCCTTGCGCGGGTATGTTCCCGTTCTTGTTGTTCGCGTTGAGATCACGACGGGGAAGGCAGGTCGTGTTGGCTGACAGATAAACGCGAGTGATGGGGGGAGCACAATCGAATGTGGTTCCACAGGGTGGAACTGGGCATGGGGGATTGCATGGGCCGCCAGGGGTACGGGTTGAGATATTCAATGTTTGGGAGATCGAGCGCCGCCCGCGCGGCGCTTCGCAGCACAAGGCTGCTCCTACATCAGTTTCGGGCCAATTATTCCTGTGGTATAGGCGCGCGGGCGACGTACCTAAACGCCACTCCTCGCTACTTTAACTTTTACCAACAGGACCTCCTCTGGCCTGGGGCTAAGGATCGCCGACTCTTGACCACGCATGCGATTCCAGCCTGCAGCTTCTTTCAGTGACTCCCAGAACAGCTCAGGCAGTGGGAGCCTGTTCGCCGTGGCCTCTTGAATCGTCGACTTTAAATCGGTGTGCAACTGTCTCAACTTGCCCACACCTGCCACGGATGCAGCCCCTATGCCGACTAGCGTGGATGCCTCACTCGCTATCGAACCCATTGGAAATGCATAGGCCATCGCAACGCCAGGGACTTTTGTCAACGTACTCACCAACCCTCCATTGAATATCAATGCATTGTTAGTGCGGCTCAATGCATCGTATTCCGGTGGCACAGGCCTCCCTTGGGCCTTGGCAACCGATCTTCTGACGATAGTTTTCGAGGCTTTATTCAACGCAGACAACATACCCACAGTTCCCCATACCAAGCCTGTCCCCTGGCCGAGTATGCGCGTAGCGGAATGGCCGTCACGGTCCACATTGTTGATAGGATCCCCCAAGCAGTACGCATAGGCATTGAGCCCACCTCGGCCGAAAGGGCTAAAAGCATCCGGGCTGTAAAAGCGCATCAGCCCTGTACCATAGGCACGCTTGCCGTTGCCAATCAGATAACCCTTTGGCAGTAGCGCATTCGGTTCTCCAACAAACGCTAAGCGTGGGCCGACACTGCCCACGTGATAACCATAGGGCGCATAAGCCCGCAATGGGGGGACCCTGAACATCTGGAGCGAGGGTTGCTTATCATTGGGTAATAGTGACGTTGTTTGCATGTTTCGAGCCTGCTCAACCTGTGTTTAGAGGGCCAGGCTATTCATATGAATTGGCGTACATAACTCGCAGAACTACTGAAGGGAATCATTTCCCGGGCACTGTCTTTGCTGTTACTGGTACCTTTGGCGCACCGTTCAGCCACAGCCTAGGACTGCGTCATGCCTCCAAGCCAAACCACCCCAAACGGTTTCGTCCGCGTCCGTGGCGCCCGCGAGCACAACCTCAAGAACATCGATGTCGATATCCCCCGCGACGCGCTGGTGGTGTTCACCGGCGTATCGGGCTCTGGCAAGTCTTCGCTGGCCTTCTCCACCCTGTATGCCGAAGCCCAGCGCCGCTACTTCGAATCCGTCGCGCCCTATGCCCGGCGCCTGATCGACCAGGTTGGCGTGCCCGATGTGGACGCCATCGAAGGCCTGCCGCCAGCGGTGGCCCTGCAACAGCAACGCGGCACGCCCAGCGCGCGGTCCTCAGTGGGCAGCGTGACGACGCTGTCCAGCTCGATCCGCATGCTTTACTCGCGCGCCGGCCATTACCCGGCCGGGCACGCGATGCTGTATGCCGAAGACTTCTCGCCCAACACCCCCCAGGGCGCCTGCCCCGAATGCCACGGCCTGGGCCGCGTCTATGAAGTGACCGAGGCAACCCTGGTCCCGGACACTTCACTGACCATCCGCGAGCGCGCGGTGGCTGCCTGGCCCATGGCCTGGCAGGGCCAGAACCTGCGCGACATCCTGGTAAGCCTGGGCTATGACGTCGATATTCCCTGGCGCGACTTGCCACAAGCGCAGCGCGACTGGATCTTGTTCACCGAAGAAACCCCCACCGCCCCGGTGTACGCCGGCCTGACCCCGGCGCAAACCCGCGCCGCCCTCAAGCGCAAGCAGGAGCCCAGCTACCAGGGCACGTTCAGCGGCGCCCGGCGCTACGTACTGCACACCTTCATGCACTCGCAAAGCGCGCAGATGCGCAAGCGCGTGTCGCAGTTCATGCGCCCAAGCCCCTGCCCGCTGTGCGCGGGCAAACGCCTCAAGCGCGAAGCGCTGAGCGTGACCTTCGCAGGCCTGGACATCGCCGAGCTGTCGCACCTCTCGTTGCAGGCGCTGGCCGAGGTGTTCCGCACGGTGGCGGCGCCGGCCTACCTGGAACAGCAACAGGACGACCTGACCCTGGAAAAACGCCTGGCCGCCCAGCGTATCGCCCATGAGTTGCTGGCGCGCATCGACACCCTGCTCGACCTCGGGCTGGGCTACCTGGCCCTGGAGCGCAGTACCCCAAGCCTGTCCTCAGGCGAGCTGCAACGGCTGCGCCTGGCCACCCAGCTCAACTCACAACTGTTCGGCGTGATCTATGTGCTCGACGAGCCTTCGGCCGGCTTGCATCCTGCCGACAGCGAGGCCTTGTTCGAAGCCTTGCAGCGCCTGAAACAGGCTGGCAACTCGGTCTATGTGGTGGAGCACGACCTCGACACCATGCGCCGCGCCGACTGGCTGGTGGATGTTGGCCCTGCCGCCGGTGAACACGGCGGCACCATCCTTTACAGCGGCCCGCCCGAGGGGCTCGCCCGGGTCGAGCAATCGTGCACACGCGCCTACCTGTTCGGCGAGCACGCCCAGGCCGTTCGCACACCACGCCAGGCGCAGGATTGGCTAGCGCTGGAAGGCATCACCCGTAACAACCTCGACAACCTCAGCGCTCAGTTCCCGTTGGGGTGCTTCACCGCCGTGACGGGTATTTCCGGTTCGGGCAAATCCAGCCTGGTCAGCCAGGCGCTGCTGGAGCTGGTCGGCGCGCACCTGGGCCATGCCGAACAGCCTGCCGAGCGTGAAGAACAGAGCCTGGAGGACGACCCCGAACAAACCAGCAGCGGCCGGGTAAAGGCAGGGCTGGGCAGCATCAAGCGCCTGGTGCAGGTCGATCAGAAACCCATCGGCCGTACCCCCCGCTCCAACCTGGCCACCTACACCGGCCTGTTCGACGCCGTGCGCAAACTGTTTGCTGCCACCGACCACGCCAAGGCGCAAGGCTTCGATGCCGGGCGTTTCTCCTTCAACGTCGCCAAGGGCCGTTGTGCAACCTGCGAGGGCGAAGGGTTTGTCAGCGTCGAGCTGTTGTTCATGCCCAGTGTCTACGCGCTCTGCCCGACCTGCCACGGTGCCCGCTACAACCCCGAGACACTGGCGGTGACCTGGCAAGGGATGAACATCGCCCAGGTGCTGCAACTGACCGTTGAACACGCCCTGGCGGTGTTCGCCGAACAGCCGTCAGTAAGGCGCAGCCTGCAAGTGCTGCAGGATATCGGCCTGGGTTACCTGCGCCTGGGCCAACCGGCTACGGAGCTGTCTGGCGGTGAAGCGCAACGCATCAAGCTGGCCACCGAGTTGCAGCGCACGGCGCGCGGGGCGACGTTGTATGTACTGGATGAACCCACTAACGGGCTGCATCCCCAGGATATCGACCGGTTGTTGGTGCAACTCAACCGTCTGGTGGATGCCGGGCACAGCGTGGTGGTGGTCGAACATGACATGCGCGTGGTGGCGCAAAGCGACTGGGTGATCGATATCGGGCCTGGGGCTGGGGATGCGGGGGGCAAGGTCGTGACCAGTGGCACACCGCAGGCCGTCGCCGGGTGCGTTGAAAGCCGTACCGCCAGCTTCCTGGCCAAGGCGTTGTAGCGGTGCTGGGCTCCGGCCTCGCCGGTGCTCATGCCATTAGCCCGCCGACAGTTCCGCAATGCTGATCTCGCGCATGCGAAACTTCTGCACCTTGCCGGTCACCGTCATCGGGAACTCATCGACGAAGCGGAAATAGCGCGGCACCTTGAAGTGCGCAATCCGCGCCCGCGCCCAGTCACGCAGCTCGTCTTCGGTGGCTGCATGCCCCGGGTGCAAGCGCACCCAGGCGACGATCTCCTCGCCATACTTGCTGCAGGGCACACCAATCACCTGCACATCGGCCACCGCTGGATGGGTGAAGAAGAACTCTTCCAGCTCACGTGGGTAGATGTTCTCGCCGCCCCGAATGATCATGTCCTTGCTGCGCCCGACGATGCGCACATAACCCTGCTCGTCCATTACCGCCAGGTCACCGGTGTGCATCCAGCCCTCGGCATCGATGCTCTCGGCCGTGGCCTTGGGGTTGTTCCAGTACCCCAGCATGACGCTGTAGCCGTGGGTGCACAGTTCGCCGATTTCACCACGCGGCACTGTGCGGCCATCGGCATCGATGACTTTGTTCTCCAACCGTGGCTGGGTGCGGCCGACGCTGGTCACGCGGCGCTCCAGGTCGTCATTGGCACCGGTCTGCAAGGACACCGGGCTGGTTTCAGTCATGCCATACGCAATCTGCACCTCGGCCATGTGCATCTCGTCGATGACCCGTCGCATCACTTCGATCGGGCAGGTCGCGCCGGCCATGATGCCGGTGCGCAGGCTCGACAGGTCGAAGGCACTGCGTTGCGGGTGGTCCAGTTCGGCGATGAACATGGTGGGCACGCCGTACAGCGCGGTGGCCTTTTCCTCGGCCACTGCGCGCAACGTGGCGAGTGGGTCGAAGGCGTCGTTGGGGTAAATCAACGTGCTGCCGTGAGTCATGCAACCCAGGTTGGCCATGACCATGCCGAAACAGTGGTACAGCGGCACCGGTACCACCAGCCGATCGTGCTCGGTCAAGCCCAGGCTTTCGCCCACCATGTAGCCGTTGTTGAGGATGTTGCTGTGGCTCAGCGTGGCACCCTTGGGAAAGCCGGTGGTGCCGGAGGTGTACTGGATGTTGATCGGGTCGTCACAGTGCAGTTGCCCCTGGCGGGTGGCCAACGCTTCAGCGCTGATGGCGTCGGCGCGGGCCTGCAGGGCATGCCAGGCGAGAAAGCCCGGCGGCGGTGAAGCGGCCAGGCTCACGACCCCGCGCAACTCGGGGAACCGCTCACAGGCCAGCGCGCCCGGGTGGCCCTCGGCAAGGCCCGGGATCAGGCCCAGCAGCATGGCATGGTAGTCGGAGGTTTTGAAGGCATCGGCGCAGATCACCCAGCGGCAACCCGCCTGGCCCAGGGCGTAGTCCAGCTCGCTTGCGCGGTAGGCTGGGTTGATGTTGACCAGGATCGCACCGACTTTGGCGCTGGCGAACTGGGTGATGCACCACTCGGCACAGTTGGGCGCCCAGATGCCCAGGCGGTCGCCGGCTTGCACGCCCAATGCCATGAGGGCGCGCGCGTGCTGGTCGACCGCCTCGGCCAGTTGCCGCCAGGTGTAGCGCAAGGCCTGGTGGCGGACCACCAGGGCTTCGCGGTCGTGAAAGCGGGCCACGGTGGTGTCGAAGGCGTCGCCGATGCAGTGGGTCAGCAGGGGTTTGTCCTGGTTGCCCTGGGAATAGCTTGGCTGGGGCATGGGCGTTCTCTTGTTGTTCTTGTGTTGTTTGAACCGGCCTCTTCGCAGCACAAGGCTGCTCCTACAATGGAACGCGGTGGCCTGTAGGAGCAGCCTTGTGCTGCGAAGAGGCCGGTAAGTCCACCTTGTATCTAGCGGATGAACACCTGCGGCGTAGTGGTCGACATGTCCCCACCCGGCAGCTTGATGTTCTTCACCTTCTGCAGCGTTTCGGGGTCGAACACCGCCAGGTCATTGAAGGTGCCGCCCAGGTACAGCTTGTCGCCCTTCTTGTCGAAGGTCACGCAGTAGTAGGTGTGTTCAAGGTTAGCCGCCTTGATCAGCTTGCGTTCCTTGATGTCATACCGCGCCAGGCGGTTGAGCACGCCGTAGATCTGGTTCGGGTCCTTCGGCGAGCGCAACCCGGTGAAGTAAAGCTCGGTCAGGTCGGCGAATTCCTGGGTGTGGGTCTTGCCGGTTTTCAGGTCGACACTCAGGTAACCGTAGAGCAGTTCGGCAGTATTCGGGTCCTGCTTTTCGTCCTTGAACTTGGCAATGGTGTAGAGCATCGAGAACTCGTGCCGAGGGCTCTGATGCGGCCAGAAATACAACACATCCGGGGCGCTGTAGCCGGGCCGGTTCCAGGTGCGCAGCGGCAATGCCACCTCGTACTTGCCGGTTTGCACGTCCATCTTGTAGATGTCCGGGCCCGCCACGAACAAGCTGCCGTCGTCGGCGGCGCGCATCAGGTACACCTGGCGCGGCATCGGGAAGGTACGCGCAGGTTTCGCATCAAGGCCATCGGCCGTGCGGAACACCTCCAGGCGCGGCGGCTTGACCACATAGTGATCGTTCAGGCGCTGGGTCGGGTTGACGGTGGCATACACCTCTTTGCCATCAGGGCTGATGGCAAACGAATACATCGACTTGCCGACTTCCCCAGGCACGCTGGACAAGTTGGCGTGGAAGGTGGTCTTGCAGGTGTCCAGGTCGATGCCGTAGATGTCGGCGTAGTGGTTGTTGAGGATGTAGGCGGTACGGTTGTCCGGTGCCATCATCGCGGTGCCGGGGCCGAACGCATCGGGCATGCGGCAGCTCTTGTACAGCGCATCGCTGGCCACATCCACCACATGCAGGTTGTTCGGGTAGTTGGTCACGATCAGGTATTCATGACCAGCCTTCAAGGCCGGCCCGGTGTCGTCAGCCTGTACCGCCCAGGCGCTGGCCGTGGCGGCGACGGTGAGCGCGAGCTGCGCGCAGAGTCCAGGTTTCATGCGGTTTCCCCTTGTCATTCTTGTTGGGCCGGTCACTTGTCTTTCGGGAACACGGTGCCGAGGTTGCGCCAGTCGTCCTGGGAGTTGGTCGCCTGGGCGTTCCAGTCCTGGTAGGTGCTCATCATGTCTGGCACCTGCGCTGGCCACCAGCAAGGGTCGGAACAGCCGTAAAGGTCGGCTTCCATGGGCTGGCACAGCGAGCTCACGCCACCAAAGGCGTCCACTTCCCAACCCGGGTCGGTGGTGGCGGTACAGCCTGCCACCGCGCTCATCGCCATGACTTCTTCGACACGGTCTTCGGCAGCGGCCTGTTCGAGGATGCGCGCCTTGTTGTTCAGGGGCTTCAAGTGCTTCATGTCAGTGCGCCTTCCGCGGGGTGATGTAGCGGTCGATGAAGGCCGGGTTGGCGGCCATGATGCGGCTGTAGACCTCGATGCCGAAGTCGACCCAGTCGCGCATCAGCTCGCAGTAGTGGTAGGTCGGGTGCTGCGGGTCGCCGTAGCGGGCATAGCTCTCGTGGTAGCAGCCTCCGGAGCACAGGTTGCGAATACGGCAGCTCTCGCAGCCGGTGTTGCTGCGGTCCAGGCGTTGCGACAGGAAGTCATTGAGCTGGGCCTGTTTCACCCCTTGGTGCACGTTGCCGAACGTCGGCAGGCTGGAGCCGGTGAAGCGGTGGCACAGGTTCAATTCACCTTCATGGTCTACCGCCAGCATTTTCAGCCCGGCGCCGCACGGCAGGGCCTTCTTGTGGCCCTCGTGGATGTCGGTGATCAGTTGGTGCAGGTTGGAAAAGCCGATGTTGCGGTGCTCCAGCGCGGCTTCCAGGTAGCGACGGCCCAGGGCCTTCATGTTGGCGAACACCTGCACCAGTTCGTCGCTGGTGAGGTTGAATGCCGACAGGTCGCCCGAGGTCACCGGGGCGAAGCCGACTTCGGCAAAGCCCATCTCGTTGAACAGGTGATTCCAGATGGTCTCGACATCGGTGATGCCACGGGTCAGGGTGACCCGCGCCCCCACCGGGCGGCTGGTGTAGCGTGACAGCAGCATCTCGGCCTTGCGCCGCACCACGTCATAGGTGCCCTGCCCGCCCACGGTGATGCGGTTGCGGTCGTGCACGGTCTTCGGCCCGTCGATGCTGATCGACAACCCGAAACGGTGGGCGTTGAGCCAGTCGATGATCTCTTCGGTGAGCAAGGTGGCGTTGGTGGTCATGATGAACTCCACCTGCTTGCCGGCCTCGGCGAAACGCCGCTCGCAGTAAGCGACCATGTGCTCGATCAAAGGCCGGTTGGACAACGGCTCGCCGCCGAAGAACACCACGCTGTAGCGTTGCTCGTCAGGGGACTCCTTGAGCAGCATCTCCACCGAGGCCTCGGCGGTAGCAGTGCTCATCTTCTTGCCGGCAGAGGGTTTGTCCAGGTCTTCCTTGTAGCAATAGGTGCAGCTGAGGTTGCAGCCGGTGTTGACGTTGAGCACCACCGTGTTCAAGGCCGTGCGCTCGACTTGCTTGAGGGCGATTTCCGGCGTCAGTGGTGAGCCGTCGCTGACCACTTCCAGGGCGATCAGCTCGCGCAGGGTGTCCTGGATGTCGGCGCCGGCAAACTGCTGACCGAGGCGCTGCATCAGCTCCTCGGCGGAGCAGCCTTGCTGGCGCAGGGTGTCGATGATGCCGCCGGTCACCGCGTCGGTGGCGAACAGCGAACTGCTAGGGATGTGGAACAGCATGCGGTCGGCATCCACCTGCACTTCGTGCAGGTTGCGTTCGACCAGGTTCAATAGTGCGCCCATGGCGACCTCCGATAATCGATCCGTTGGAAAACGCGTTCACACCTGCCTTATGGCAAGGGCGGGTTGTTCCAGCGTTGGACGGTGACGATCATGTGGCCCTCGCCGGTCTGGCCGCCGTCAGCCAGGGTGGCGATGACTTTCAGGTTGCCAGCGTTGTTGGTCATCATCTTGCGTGCCGGGTTAGGCCCCGCACCGCCGGGTACGAAGACGCCGTCGGCCTGCATCTGCCCGGCGAACTTGACGTCCTCGTCCTCGACGGCACGCTCGTTGAACGGCTCGACCTTCCATTGGGCGGGCAGGTAACCGATGCGCAGCGGCTGGCCGCTGGCGTCTTTGCCCCAGGCTTCGGCTTCGAAGCGCCCCTGCACCTTCGGCACGGACGCGCCGTTTTCACCGATGCGGGCAATGGAGAACGCCGGCACCACCTTGACCTCGTCGACCTTGTCGTAAACCGCCAGGTTGACGCCCTTGAGTGCGCCCACTGCAACGTCTCGCTGGCCTGACTTGGCGTCTGCCGCCGCGCGCGCCTTGACCCGCACCAGGGTCGGCGTGGCCTCCAGCACTTCTGTCACTTCAACACCTGCGCCCAGTTCCGGCTTGCCCGTCAGGCCGCTGCCGACCAGGGTGATCTCGCTTTCGCTGCCCACCTTGATGAATGCTGGCTGCACTGCCAGCAGGCGTGCCTTGCCGTCTTTTACTGCACTGAAGTCCAGGCCGCGCTCGTCGTGATCGGCCTCGAACATGCGGCCTTTCATTTCGCCATCCAGCGCCGCGAATACCTGGCGCAGGTTGCTGTCGCCCACCTTCACGTTGCCGCGCCATTCATAGCCGTTGTAGAGGATCGCCGAGCCGCTGCCATTGAACGGCGTGCCGTCGGCGTAGCTGCCTTTGACCTCGACCTTGAAGGTGTCAGCCTCCCCTGCACTGACCGTCATCACCCCACGGACATCGCCTTTGGCCAGCATGTGACCGCTGAACGCCCACTGCCCTGGCAAGGCATCGGCCTTGGGCCGGGCCTGTTGCCATTCGGCCCAGGCCGGGCTGTCGAGCGGGAAGCGCTTGGCCAGGTCCGGCACCATTTGCTTGAGGGCGATTTCAAGCCAGTCGCGGTCACGCGCCTGGGCCTGGTATTCGAGAGACGGCCATTGGCCGAGGTGGAAGTTGACCAGGTGTTCCCATTCCTGGGCCGGGCGACGCTGCAGGGCAACGCGGGCACCGGAGTGGCAACGGCCACAGGTTTCGCTGAGCTGTTGGTCGAAGTGTTCGACGGTGTTAAGCCGCCGCTCCATGGCGTAGCGCACGCCATCGGTCTCGCTGGGCGCCAGCCCCTGCTTGTCGGCCAGGTACTTGACCAGGGTGCGCCGGTCATCGTCGCTGATCTGCAGGCCGTGCATGACCTGCATGCGGGCGATGCTCATCAGCCAGCCTTCCGGCGTTTTGCGCTGATGGCTGATACGGCTGTAGGTGTCGTTGCCTTCGGGGATATGGCACCCCATGCACTTGGTTTGCAACAGGTTAGGGCCCTGCTCGGCCGCCATGGCCTGGGTGCTCAGCAGCGCGGCGGCGACCAGCGCCAGTTTGCCCGCATGCCGGCGGAGTCGAGTCGTCTTCAAGGTCAGACCTCCACGGTTGTTGTTCTTATCGTTCTCGCACGCTTTGGTACAGCAGGTGTGCATGTGACAGTCGTGATACAGAAACTGTGCCACATGCTGGAAAGTTGTTGTATTTCAGCCTCTTAGTAGGTTTCGCGTGGTTGCGCAGGCACGCCGGGGTAGAGCCGAAGCGTGCCATTTCGCGACAGTGTGTTTCATCCTGAGACAGGGCCTGCTCTGCAGGCCATTCGCGGGGCAAGCCCGCTCCCACCGAAACTGCCAGCGCCTGAATTCGGCTCTATCCCTGTGGGAGCGGGCTTGCCCCGCGAAGAGGCCGGTATAGCCACTGTTTCACCACCGTCTCACACCGTCTCAATGTGCAACAGCGCACGCCCGCAATCACAACCTTGCACCCAGGAAAAACCCAATAACTACAGCGCTTTAACCCCATCTGCTCAGGTTGGCACGCCCATTGCGCCTGTGCCCGGCACACCCAATGACAAGAGGCACCGCCCCATGCTTTCCGAACTGCCCATCCTGCCCGCCACCCGCGCCTTCCTCGAACGCAAACTGAAAATGCGCATCGGCGCCGACTGGCAGGACGCCGCCAGCGGTCGCACCCTGTCGTTCCGCAACCCGGCCACCGGCGAGGTGCTGGGCGAAGTACCCGCCGCCGACGCCGACGATGTCGACCGCGCCGTGCGGGCCGCGCGCCAGGCCTTCGACGACTCGCCCTGGAGCCGCCTGCGCCCGCGTGAGCGGCAGAACATGCTGTGGCGCCTGGCCGACCTGATGGAGCGTGACGCGCAACAGTTGGCGGAGCTTGAGTGCCTGAACAACGGCAAGAGCGCCGCAGTGGCCAAGGTCATGGACGTGCAACTGGCCATCGACTTCCTGCGCTACATGGCCGGCTGGGCCACCAAGATCGAGGGTAGCACCGTCGAAGCCTCGATGCCTTTGATGCCCAACGACCAGTTCCACGGCTTTGTCCGCCGCGAGGCGGTAGGCGTGGTAGGTGCCATCGTCGCCTGGAACTTCCCGCTGCTGCTGGCCTGCTGGAAGCTGGGCCCAGCCTTGGCCACGGGCTGCACCGTGGTGCTCAAACCGGCCGACGAAACCCCTCTGACCGCACTGAAACTGGCCGAGCTGATCGAGGAAGCCGGCTACCCGGCAGGCGTGTTCAACGTGATCACCGGCACCGGCCTGAATGCCGGCGCAGCCCTGAGCCGCCACCCCGGCGTCGACAAGCTGACCTTCACCGGCTCTACCGAGGTCGGCAAGCTGATCGGCAAAGCGGCCATGGACAACATGACCCGCGTCACCCTGGAACTGGGCGGCAAATCGCCGACCATCGTCATGCCCGACGCCAACCTGCAGGAAGCCGCTGCCGGCGCTGCCACGGCTATCTTCTTCAACCAGGGCCAGGTGTGCTGCGCAGGCTCCCGGCTGTATGTGCACCGCAAGCACTTCGACAACGTGATCGCCGACATCGCCGGTATCGCCAATGGCATGAAGCTGGGCAGCGGGCTGGACCCTTCGGTACAGATGGGCCCGTTGATCTCGGCCAAGCAGCAGGACCGGGTCACCGGCTACATCGAACTCGGCCGCGAGCTGGGCGCGACCATTGCCTGCGGCGGCGAAGGTTTCGGGCCGGGTTACTTCGTCAAGCCAACGGTGATCGTCGATGTCGACCAGCGTCATCGCCTGGTGCAGGAAGAAATCTTCGGGCCGGTGCTGGTGGCGATGCCCTTCGATGACCTCGACGAAGTGATTGGCATGGCCAACGACAACCCCTACGGGCTGGGGGCGAGTATCTGGTCGAACGACCTGGGGGCGGTGCACCGGATGATCCCGCGGATCAAGTCGGGCTCGGTGTGGGTCAACTGCCACAGCGCACTCGACCCGGCGCTGCCGTTCGGTGGTTACAAGATGTCCGGCGTCGGCCGCGAGATGGGCGCGGCGGCCATCGAGCATTACACCGAGCTGAAGTCAGTGTTGATCAAGCTCTGATCTTTTCCTTTACCGGCCTCTTCGCAGCACAAGGCTGCGCCTACAAAAGCACGCGGTCCCTGTAGGAGCAGCCTTGTGCTGCGAAAAGGCCGCCACAGGCAACCCAAACACAACAACAAAAACATGGAGCACACCATGAAGCACACGCTCGCCTGCACGTTGGCACTTTTGTTCAGCACAACCCTCACCCAAGCCCACGAGCTCTACAACCAAAACGGCACCACCCTCAACGCCGACCTCGAAGCCTTGTTCGGCGTCTTCCACAGCGACGAAAGCTACAACCAGGCCGGCAACCGCCAACCTGGCAGCAGCAACTGGCGCGAGGGCTACGTCAAATACGGCCTAAGCGGCAGCCAGGCCCTGGCCGACAGCGGCGCACTGTATGGCGCCGTCAACCTGCTCAGCTCCGCCACCTGGGGTGATGGCGACGCTGCAGGCCTGACCCTCGGCGACGAACGCCGCACCGCCCTCGAAGACCTGTACCTGGGCTGGCGCTCAGCCAACCTGTTCCCGGCCCTGGGCAAAGATGGCATCGACCTCTCCGGTGGCCGTCAGGTGGTGACGCTGGGCGATGGTTTTCTGATCCAGGGCGACCCGGTCAACCTGGGCAAGGTCGACCTGGGCGCCAACTTCGACCGCGGCGGCGCCTATTATCTGGCCGCACGCAAAGCCTTCGACCGCACCGCCGTGCTGCGCCTGGGCGGCAAGCAAGGCTGGCGTGGCGACCTGATGTGGCTCAAATCCGACAACCATTACCAGGCCGACACGTCGATGGCGGTGACCAACATCGAGCATGTCGCCGACGCTGGCACAGTCGGGCTCAGTTGGATCCGCGGCCTCGACGTCGACCAGCGCTACGCGCAGATCATGGGCCTGGAGCACCGCGACGGCATGGACACAGTCAGCCTGCGCGGGCGCGGTAACCTGGGGGTCAAGGGCCTGGAACTGGCAGGCGAATACGTCACCCAAGACCGCACAGGCGGGCGCGAGAACGCTTGGTACCTTGAGGGCAACTGGACGTTTTCCGAACTGCCCTGGACGCCAACCGCCACCTACCGCTACAGCCGTTTTTCGGAAGATTTCGACCCGCTGTTCTATGGCCTGAGCCGCGGTTACGGCACCTGGTTTCAGGGCGAGGTGGCCGCCAACTATGCCGGGCCCTTCAACAAGAACAGCCAGGTGCACCACGTCGCGCTCAAAGGCAAGCCGCGTGACAACCTGACGGTGGGGGCGCTGTACTTCGACTTCGACACACTCGACACCGCCCCGGGCAACCTGGGTGGGCGTGAGCTGGACCTGTATGTGGAATGGATGGTCAACGACCACCTGCTGATCAGCCCGCTGGTGGGGTTCTACAAGCCGGAGCGCAGTGCGGCGAATGGCGGTACGCAGATGGGTAGCCGCGATACCGGGACCTATATGCAGTTGGTGGTTGGCACGTTCTTCTGACTGAGGATCTTGGGGCCGCTGTGCGGCCCCTGGGTCTCAGGGCCTGCCCTGCTCCGCCAGCCACCGCCGCAGCATCATCTGTTGCACCTCTGAGTGGCTGCTCATGACCTCATCCAACGCCTGCCCAGCCAGCACCGCGCGCACCACCGGCGCCAGCTCCACCCCCTGCAAATGCCAAACCCCCAACGGCTGATCCGCCGTCACTACCACTTCGGCCTCATCCACAAAACCCTCACGCAACACCGGCCTGCGCGCTACCTGCACTGACTGCCAATCGGCCGCCAAATGCAGCGGCTGGGCATCGGGCCAACCCCGCCGACGCGCCCAGAAGGGCAGCCCGGCGCGTGTCTGCTCCTGACTATAAAAATCCCGCCCAATACGGGCAAAGCGCATGAACAACTGCTCAACCCGCTGTTGATGAAATTGGCGAGCCAGCGCAGCCCGCTCGGGCCGTCGCAACAGGGTATTGATCACCACAGGCGCCTGCAGCGCCGACGACAGCGACTGGAAAATCCCATTCCCCGATAGTGGGTCAACCGCCATCGCAGCATCCCCCACCCGTATCCAGTCATCCCCCACGCATTCGCCGGCCAGTATCGCGGTACTGCTACGGGCATGTACCTGTGCAGGTTCCATCGCCTGCGCCCCGAACAATTCGGCCACTAACGCCGAGTCACGGCGCCGTGTGGCGCAGTACTCAGGCAGGGCGGCCTTGGTCGGCACCCCTTGGGCATCGAGGGTAATCTGCCAATAACAGCGCCCATCGGCCAACCTGGCCATCCAGGCCCAGCCGTCATCCAGGCTTTCCACCGCCGAAGCCGGTGCGCCAGGGGCGTCATGCCAAACGTTGAGCAAACTGATCGTCTCAGGTCCGCGCATGCGGTCAGCTGCCAACGGTGCCTGGCGCCCACGGGCCTCAACCAGAAATTCGGCCTGCAGCGTTTGCCCGTCGTCCAGGCGCACCTGATGACCCTCGGCATGCGCCACCTCACGGATGCGCCCTTCGATCAGCGTCACCCCTGCCCGTGCAAGGTCAGCACGCAAGGCACGGTCGAAGCGTTGCCGGTCGAGCAGAAACTCCTGGTTCATCTGCAGGTGCTCGCCATTCCAGCGCACCTGACGTGTCGCTGGCATCGCCGCCTCGCTCAGGGCCCCGCCCAGGCCCGCGTGGCGCAGACCTTCCAGCACCCGCTGCGAAACGCCTTCCACGGCAGCAAAGCGGCGCCAGTCAGACACCACCGTGACCAGATAGCCCAGGCGGCGCAGGCCGATTGCCGTGGCGGCCCCCGCAGGCCCGGCACCCAGCACCACGATGTGCGGCTCACTCATCCTTGGCACCTCGCCGCTCAGGGCCGCTGAATGCAGCATGGGCGCGCAGCCAGTCGAACACCTGCTGCCGCCCCATGCAGGGCCGCTCACGCAGTAACGCTGCAACGCGCCCGCTCAGCGCAGCACAACCCAGGCTTGCCCCTGCCAGGCCACCGGCGCCGACATGGCCACCGAAGTCCGCCTGTGCAGTGCCCAGCCAGGACCACTGCCCCGGTGCACAACGCGCATCGCCGGTCATGCGAATCACGCCCGGGTAACTGGCCGGGTACACCGCCCCACCCTGCGCCGGGCTGGAGGCGCACAGCAGCACGCCAGCCGCCTGGGCCTCGGCGCAGGCGTGGTGCAGCACGGGCCGGTCCTGCAGCAGGCCGAGGCTAAGGTTGATCAGCGTCGCCCCCTCTTCCACCAGCCATAACAATGCGGCGGCCACCTGCAACGCACTGGTGCTCGCCTGCGCAGAAAACACTTGGGCCAGCAACAGCGGCACCGGGCCAGACTCACGCAGCAGGCCTGCAACAACGGCACTGCCGTGGCCTAGTTGGTCGGGCAACGCTTCGCCTTCTCGCAGCTGGCCTTCCTCAAGCCAGAAGCGTCGTGCGCCCAGCAAATCCAGTGCTTGGGCCGACGTGCAACCGCTGTCGATGACCCCGACACGCAACTCATTGCCCATGCTTGATAGCCTCCTGGGGCAACACCTTCAGTTGCCCATCATGCAGGTGCAAATGCAAGTCGGCATCGGCGAGGGTCGAGGCTCGGTGGCTGATAAGAATGCGCGTGCGCCCGGCAAACAGCTGGTCGATGGCCGCGATCACTTCGCGCTCGGTCGCTTCGTCTACCGCCGACGTGGCCTCGTCCAGCACCAGGATCGCAGGGGCCTGCAACACCGCGCGGGCAATGGCGATACGTTGCTTCTGCCCGCCAGACAGCTGCTGGCCACGCTCGCCCAACAGCCCGTCCAGCCCCAAGGGCAGGCTTTCGACCAGGCTGTCCAGGCGCGCCAGGCGCACCACCCGTTCAAGTTCCGCACGGCTGGCTTCGGGCACCCCGTAGGCAAGGTTCTGCGCCAGGGTGCCACGGAACAGCACGATGTCCTGGCTGACCACGGCAATGCGCCGACGCAGCGCCGCCAGGTCGAGTTCGCGCAGGTCGGTGCCATCCAGCAGGATGCGCCCGGCGTCCGGGTCGTAGAACCGTTGCAACAGATCGATCAAGGTCGACTTGCCGACCCCAGAGGCGCCGTTGATGGCGACCTTCAGGCCACCCGGCACGCAGATATTCACGTCGCTCAGCACCGCGCCTTGGCGCCCGTCATGGGCGAAGTGCAAGGCCTCCAGGCGCAATTCACCTGGCCCGTCTGGTATCGGCTGTGGCGTGTCCGCCTGGCGCACGGCAACGGCTTCTTGCTTAAGCTCCATTACCCGGCCCAAGCTCACGGCCATGCGCTGCACCGCCACATACAAGCCCAACAGGCTTTGCACCGGCCCGACTGCCATGCCCATGTAGGTGGAAAACGCGATCAGCGCGCCCAGTTGCCAGGTACCTTGGATCACCCACCAGCCGCCTACCAAAAAGGCGCAGGCGCGGCACCAGGAGGTCAGCGTGCCGGGTATCGCCTGGGTAAAGAACTCGGTCACCTGCACCTTGAGCAACTGGCTCATGTAGCCCTGACCCAACTGGTCCAGGCGCCCGGCTTCCCGACCCTGCTGGCCCGCGGCCTGAATGAACTTCATGGCCGGCAGTGTCTCGACCAGAAACGACGACACATCGGCCGAGCGCTCACGCAGGCTGCGCACCTCGCGCTCGACCTTGCGCCGCATCCAGCGCAACCACAGCACCTCGATCGGGATCAGCAGCGCCAGCAGCAGCGACAGCTGCCAAGACAACATCAGCATCAAGGCCACCGCCCCCATCAGCCCGATCACGGCAGACACCGCTGAGAACAGCGAGTCCACGGCAAAGCGCTGGATTTCGGCGACGTCGCCATCCAGCCGCGAAAGGATATCGCCGATGCGCCGCCGCCCGTAAAAGGTCGGCGACAACTGTTGCAGGTGGCGGTAAAGGTCATCACGCAGCGCGAACAGAATGCGCCCGGACAATCGCGTATGCAGGTAACGGTTGACCCCGGCCAGCACGGTGCCCAGCAGGCCCGCGGCGATCATGATCGCCGCCATGTGCCAGAGGGTCTGGTAGTCCTTGGCCAACAGGCCTTCGTCGATCAGTGTCTTGACCAGCCAGGGTTGCGCCAGGGCCAGCAGCGACGCGCCCAAGGACAAGCCCAGCAGCACACCGATGGCGCGTCGATGGGGGCGGACGAAACCATACAGCCAGGCCAACGCCTGACGCATGAGGGCAGGGTCGCTGGTCTCTACCAGCCTTGCGAACAAACCACCCATGTCAGCCACGCAACTGCTTGAGCTTGCGGTACAGCGTCGCCCGGCTGATACCCAGGGCCTCGGCGGCTGCCGAGACGTTGCCCTGGTGGCGGCCCAGTGCGCTGCGAATCAGCTCCAGTTCATTGTCCTTGAGGCTGCCGGACGGCGTCGTGCCGCTGGCCAGTTCATCGAGCAGGCAATCGGTGAGGTGATCGAGGGTCAGCACCTGCTCACCGTCCTCACGCATGGCCAGCGCGGTGCGCACGACCATCTCCAGCTGGCGGATGTTGCCTGGCCAGTCGAAGCCTTCGAGCAAGGCGCTGAGTGCCGGGTCCAGGGTCACTCCCTTGGCGCCGGACTTGTCCAGCAGCCCTTGGATGATCCCGGCCAGGTCGTCACGCTCGCGCAGGGCCGGCAGGCGCAGCGAGACGCCATTGACCCGGTAATAGAGGTCTTCGCGAAAATGCTGTTCAAGCACCAGGCGTTTGAGGTCGCGGTGGGTGGCGCAGATCAGCGCCACGTCGATGTCCTGCTCGTCACCCGCGCCCAGCGGCGCCACGCGGCGCTCTTGCAGCACCCGCAACAGCCTGGCCTGCAGGGCCAGCGGCATGTCGCCGATCTCGTCGAGGAACAGCGTGCCGCCATGGGCCTGCATCAACCGCCCGACCATGCCGCCACGGCGTGAGCCGGTGAACGCCCCTTCGCGGTAGCCAAACAGTTCGGATTCGATCAGCCCTTCAGGAATGGCCGCGCAGTTGACCGCCACGAACGGCTTGTCCGCCCGCGGGCTGGCCTGGTGCAGGGCCCGGGCGACAACTTCCTTGCCGGTGCCGGTCTCACCCAGCAGCAACACCGGCAGGCCATTGCCCAGGCCCTGGCGGGCCATGCGCAGGTTGCGCGCCAGGCGTGGGTCGCCACCGGCCAGTGCATCGAGCGCGGGTGACGTGTTGGCCAGCGCCGGCTTGCTCACCGCCATGCTGCCGTTCAGCTGGCCGTGACGTGGCAGTTGCAACGCGCGGAAGAAGAACTCGCCCTTGGCCGTCTGCACACTGCTGACACCGCCCTGCCACAGCCGGGCGATGAAGGCTGGCGAGCGCTCGCCGAGCAGGTCGCTGCTACGCCGGCCAATGAGGTCCTGGCGCGGCACCTGCAACAATTGGCAGGCACTGTCGTTGGCCGCCAGCACTTCGCCGTCCAGGCTCAATGCCAATAGACCGTGCCAGGCACTGTTGAGGTACTGCGGGCGGCTATGGAAGGCCAGCACCAGTTGCTCGGGGTGGCACAGGCCGAACAGCCGGCCTTCGATGTTGCCGGCCGCCAGCATCAGCGTCGACAGGCTGTCCTGTGGCTGCGCCATCACGCCTTCGCGGGTGATGTCGAGCACACCGATCACCTCGCCCCGCGGGTCACGCAGCGGCACCGAGGTGCAAGAGAACGGGCTGAGGCGATCGAGGTAGTGTTCGCCACAGTTGATCAAGGTCGGCCGCCCTTCTACCACGGCCGTGCCGATGGCATTGGTGCCACGCAGGGATTCACTCCAGCAACTGCCTGGGTGCAGGTCACGCAGGCCTTCGCGGCTGAGCACGTGGGTTTGGCCTTCGATGGCCAGCACATTGGCCTGGGCATCACCGAGGATGATGATGCCCGCCTTGCCCTGGCGCGAGACCAAGTAATCCAGCTCGGGGGTGACGGCATCGACCAGCAAGCGGTTGCGCTCCAACAGCATGCGCAGGTCATGGCCTTGCTCCAGGCCCAGGCCGACCTGCTCGCCTTGCAGGCAGTCCAGGCCATGGCCCAGGCTGCGGCGCCAGGACGCGTCGATTTCATCGCGCAGCATGCCCAGTGGCAGCTCGCCTTCGCTGGCCAGCTTGAGCCGGGCCTGGCGGGATTCGTGTAGCGGGTCTTGGGCGTTTGTTATTAGTTGTCGCGCCATTTTCTACTCCGGCTGCGCCCCGCAAGTGGCGGGGTACAGGCTTGGGAATTTTTCGCAGTGTGCGGGAGAAAAGGCTGGGCGTCATCTGGTTGATGGGTTGGGGTATGGATGGAAGTGCATGGCTTGGGTTTTGTGTGCGGGCAGAGATCGAGCGCCGCCCGCGCGGCGCTTCGCGGGGCAAGCCCGCTCCCACATCTGTTTCGGGCCAGTCACTCCAGTGAGCTCACCTCTGTCCGCTGTATTTGCCAATCCAATATCGAGGGTAGCGCTGCGGTCCTTCATCTATCTCCAGCCATGCACCCAGGGGCCGCGCGCCATAGGTACAGGAGTAACTGGCCTGAAACAGATGTGGGAGCGGGCTTGCCCCGCGAAGCGCCGCGCGGGCGGCGCTCGATCTCACAGGCGCCAAACCTCTGTCGGCGAATAGCTTGATCTCAAAGGCTACGCAGTACC